>NZ_JBFUCW010000003.1:0-215040 GCF_056405035.1 Pedococcus sp. P2_A3
CCGCCCGGGTCGAGGACGGCGTCCCCGTGGACGCTGCGACAGCCGATCGGCAGCCGTTCGCCCTGTCCGCCGAGAACGCGGACCGCACCGCGACCCGCATCCAGGTCGTCGCCCCGGGGGCAGCCCGCGTGCAGCTCGTCTCGGACCTGCCGACGCTGTACCCCGACACCGCCAAGGTCGCCCTGGCGAACGGCACCACGGTCCTGACGACTGCTGCGTGGCCCGAGACAGGTTCGCCCTACCGGATTTCGACCTTCGACTCCTCGGGTGCACTCATCGGCACCTGGCCGATGCGGCTGCCCGGCAAGGACGACCCCTACGACGTGGCGCCCTAGCGGCCCTGGTTGGCCACCGCGGCGGCGGCCTCGGCAGCAGCCTCCGGGTCGAGGTACTCCCCCGGCTTGGTCGGCATGAAGTCGTCACCGAGGGTGTAGACCAACGGCTGGCCGGTCGGGATGTTGAGCGCGGCGATGTCCTCGTCGCTGATGCCGTCGAGGTGCTTGACCAGGGCGCGCAGGCTGTTGCCGTGGGCCGTGATCAGGACCGTCTCGCCGGCCTTGAGGTCGTCCTGGATGGCGCCTTCCCAGTAGGGCATCATCCGCGCGATGACGTCCTTGAGGCACTCGGTGCGGGGCACCTCGATGCCCGCGTAGCGCGGGTCGCCGCTCTGGTCGAACTCTGACCCGACCTCGATCGGCGGCGGCGGGGTGTCGAAGGAGCGGCGCCACAGCATGAACTGCTCGTCGCCGTACTTCTCGCGGGTGGCCGCCTTGTCGAGGCCCTGGAGGGCTCCGTAGTGCCGCTCGTTGAGCCGCCAGTCGCGACGCACCGGGATCCAGTGGCGGTCAGCGGCGTCGAGCGCCAGGTTGGCGGTCGTGATCGCGCGCCGCAACACCGAGGTGTGCACGACGGTCGGCAGAACTCCCTTGTCCTTCAACAGCTTTCCACCGTTGACCGCTTCCTCGCGGCCCTGGTCGTTGAGGTCGACGTCGACCCAGCCGGTGAAGAGGTTCTTGGCGTTCCAGTCGGAGTGCCCGTGGCGCAGCAGGATGAGCGTGTATGCCATGGCGCCAGCCTAGTGCCGCGCCCTCATGGCCCTGATCTCGAGCCGGTTCTGGTGCAGGGCCTCGCGCAGCTCGGGGTCGTCCATGGCGAGGTAGACCAGCCCACAGTCCTGCGGGCCGGTCGCACCGGGAAAACACAACGAGCAGGGTTCACCGGGTCGCAGGGGGCACTGCGGCATGGGCACGCGGCGGGACGAGGTCGTCACGCTCCATGGTCGCCGCCCGGGGCCAGCCGGGCGCAGGGCCGAAGGTCCCGCGGTCCAGCGGTTCCTTGGTTCCCGTGGTTCCCGTGGCGGTCAGTCGTGGTCGAGGAGTGAGCGGAACGCCTCGAGGTTGCGCAGCGACTCCCCGCGCGACACCCGCCAGTCCCACTCCTTCTGCATGCTCGTCAGGAAGCCGATCGCCAACAGCTCGTTGAAGTGCGAGTCCGCTGCGTCCAGGACCACCCCGAGCAGCTGGTCGAGGTAGTTCGCGTCGACGCCGTCGGCCGGCACCCGGCCGGTCACGTAGACGTCGCCGGCCTTGTCGATCGAGTAGGCCAACCCCGGCAGGCGCAGGTTCTTGCGCAGGAGGTAGCGGTAGAAGGCCTCGTGGTTCTCGTCGGGGTTGCGCATCACGAACGCCGACACCGACAACGCATCGCGACCCGCGACCAGCGAGACGACCGTCTTGAGCTTCTTCTCCCCGGGCAGCGTGACCACGAACTCGCCGTCCCTGGCCCCCGGCTCCCACTCGATCCCCGCCCCGGCGAGGAACTCCTCCACCACCGTGGCCAGCCCGGTCACCGGTGTCACGGAACCACCGCCGCGGGAATGCCGGCCAGCGAGCCGTTGGGTGACGGGGCGTCCTTGGTGAAGGCGCGCGAGCGGCAGGCCTCGACGTACACCTCGTACAGGCGCTCGGTCGTGCGGTCCCACCCGAAGAGGGCCGCATGCTGGATGGCCTTGCGGCTCAATGCTTCTCGTTGCTGTGGATCGAGGAGGAGGGCTTCCAGGGCGAGCGACCAGACGTGGGGGTCGTGACCGTCCACCAGGACGCCGGCCTCGCCAACGGCGGTGGGGAGGCCTCCCACGTCGGCAGCGACCACCGGTGTGCCACAGGCCTGCGCCTCGACGGCGACCAGACCGAACGACTCGGAGTGTGAGGGCACTGCGACGAGGTCGGCGGCGCGGTACCAGTCGGCCAGCTCGGCCCGTGGCACCGGCGGGACGAAGCGGACCTGGGCACTGATGCCGAGCCCCTCCGCGAGCTCCTCGAGCCCCCGGGGGTGGGCCAGCCCCGACCCCGACGGACCCCCGAGCACGGCGACCACCAGCTCTCCGGCCCAGTCCGGGTGCCTGCCGAGCAGCTCCGCGGCCGCCTTGACCAGCACCTCCGGGCCCTTGAGGGGCTGGATCCGGCCCACGAAGAGCAGCACCTTGGCGTCCTGGGGCAGGCCGACCGCGGCGCGGGCGGCACGGGGGTCGCCCGGCGAGAAGAGTGACAGGTCCACCCCGGGAGGCACGACGACCACCTTGTCGGGCTCCGCGGCATACAGGTCGATCAGCTCGTTGCGCTCGCCCAGGGTGTTGGCGATGAGGCGGTCCGCCGCCTCCACCACCTGGACCTCACCGATCTCACGGCCGGTGGGCTCGGGGGTGTCGCCCTCGGCGAGGTGTTGGTTCTTCACCCGGGCCATGGTGTGCATCGTGTGCACGAGCGGCACCTGCCACCGGTCGGCGGCGAGCCACCCAACCTGTCCCGACAGCCAGTAGTGCGAGTGCACGAGGCTGTAGTGGCCCTCCGGCTCATGGGCCCCGGTGCGCATCACCCCCGCGGCGAAGGCGCAGAGCTGGCCCGGGAGGTCGTCCTTGCCCAGACCTTCGTACGGGCCCGCCGTCACGTGGCGCACGGTGACGCCGGGCTCCATCTCCACCGTCGGCGGCAGGTCGGCCGTCGTGGTGCGGGTGAAGATCTCGACCTCCACCCCGCGCTTGGCCAGCTGGTGGGCGACCTCCACGACGTAGACGTTCATGCCGCCGGCGTCACCGGTGCCCGGCTGCTCCAACGGGGAGGTGTGGACGCTCAGCATCGCGACGCGGTCGATGCGTTCGCAGCAGCCCATGTCGCGAGTCTGCCACGCGGCCCCGAGGGCTACGACGTGGAGGTGGGGCTGTGCCGGGCCTGCGAGGAGACGGTGAGGAAGCAGCCGTCGGTCCACACGTGGATGTCGGTGCGCCCCTCCTCCCGGATGTCGACCCCGCGGGCCACCCGCTGCGGACCGACGCCGACGTCGGTGCCGAGCACGGTGGAGAAGACCGCTCGGCCCTCCACGGTGCTCGGGTCCACCCAGGCGGCCCTCTTGCGCAGGTTGATCGACGGCAGGCCGGGCCGGATGCCGACGGTCAGCGACTCGCGGTTGAGGTGCCAGACGACGCCGTCCGCACCGTTGACGGAGGCACCGATGCGCACCACCCCACCCGCCGCCTCGATGCGGATCGTCAGCGGCAGCGAACGCGAGCCGTCACTGACCGTCCCGAAGTAGCTGGCCGTGCCGGGCAGGAAGACGAGCTCCTTGATGGTGACGTTGTCGAGCTGACCGGTCACCTTCTCCTGGGTGTGCCCATCCGCGTCGGTGGTCGCACTCCCCTCGACGGCCGACAGCATCGAGCCGCCGATGACCGTCTGCAGGAGCAGCGAGCTGTCGCGGCTGACCCGCATGCCGTCGGAGTAGAGCGACACGGTCACCCCACCCCCGAGGGTCGCCACGCCCTTGGCGTCGTCCTCCACCGTGAGCAGGCCGGGGCGCACGTCGACGAAGCCCTCACCGTGGGAGACCCAGCCCGGGACGGTCGTGGCCAGACCCAGCAGGGCCAGTGCGGTCAGGGAGACGACGAGGGCGACCATGCTGCGGCTGATGTCGCGCTCCCGCCACCGCCCGGCCTGCAGGCGGAGCAGCTGCCACCTGCGCGCGCCTGGCTTCCCTGCTGGCCCGTGCACCGGGGGCCCGTGCACCGCGGGCCCGTGCACCGCGGGCCCGTTCACGGCGCGCCGCCTCGCGGTGCATCAGCCAGCGAGGCGAACCCGTCGAGCAACCGGTCGACCGACCACCGCAGCTGCGCCTCCCCGACCCGGGCGGCGGCAGCGTCGCGGGTGGCGGCGGTCAACGGGTGGGTCTCGGCCGGCACGAGCTCCAGCGCGGCCCGTCGGCCGGCGATGCGCTCCGCCTCCGGGGTGAGGGGCACGGTCCCCTCGGTCTCTGCCATGGCCAGCGCGGCAAAGCCGATCACCTGCACGATCAACGCGTATGCCGCGCGGCTGGCCTGCGCGGCCGGCAGCCCCGCCCGGGTCAGCTCGCGGAGCAGGCCCTCGCCGAGCTCCATCGCCTGGGGTCCGTCCATGGGAGTGTTCATGAACAGCTGTGCCGCTCCCGGATGACGGACGAGCGCTGCGTGCACGTCGAGGCACAGGCCCCTGATCCGCGACTGCCAGGTGCCGCGGGCCCCTCGCGCCGGCACCTCGGCGAGCACCGACTCGACGACCAGGCGCTCGAGGTCCTCACGGCTGCGCACGTAGGTGTAGAGGGCGTTGGGGTTGATGCCCAGCTCGGTGGCCACCGAGCGCACCGAGAGACCTGCGGCGCCGCGCTCGTCCAGCACCCGCAGGGCGGTCTCGGCGACCTGCTCTGTGCTGAACCCGCGGCGCGTCGAAGGCTTCTTCGGCGCGGGAGGTGACATGCGCCCACTGTACACCGTACAGTCGCCTGTACGGTGTACAGTAGAAGGCCGGTCACCCGGCCCCGCCAGTCAGCCCCTCGCCCCCCTCCCCGACGTGTGGCCCCCAGTGCCTCACCAGACACCCGTATGCCGGGCCCGGTGCCACACCCGTGGCCACCAGTGCGCGGGCCTAGGCTTCGGCTCGTGGCTCGGCAGCGCCCGGTGGGCACCATCACCCGCGGCACCACCAACCCCAACCGGCTGCGTCGGGTCGACCGCTGGCTCGCCGGCCCGCAGGCCTGGCGACTGAGGCGGTCGGAGGCAGTGCCGGTAGTGGTCGACCTCGGCTACGGCGCCTCGCCGGTCACGGCGGTCGAGCTGCACGACCGACTGACGAAGGTGCGGCCCGACCTCCAGGTCGTGGGCATCGAGATCGAGCCCGACCGGGTCGCCCTCGGCCGGCCGCTCGAGCGCGACGGGCTGTCGTTCCGGCTCGGCGGCTTCGAGGTGCCCCTGGACGGTCGCGACGCCACCATCGTGCGGGCCTTCAACGTGCTGCGACAGTACGACGAGTCGGAGGTGGCGGACGCCTGGGCCACCATGCAGCAGCGGTTGACCGCCACCGGGCTCCTCGTCGACGGCACCTGCGACGAGCTGGGGCGGCGCAGCGCCTGGATCGCCGTCGACCGGACCGGCCCCCTGTCGCTCAGCCTGTCCTGGCGGCTGCGCGGGCTGGACCGACCCTCCGACATCGCCGAGCGCCTCCCCAAGGCCCTCATCCACCGCAACATCGAAGGCGAGCCGGTGCGCGACTGGCTGCGCGCGCTGGACCGGGCCTGGCTCCGGTCGGCCCACCACGCCAGCTTCGGGGTGCGCCAACGCTTCCTGGCGGCCGTCGAGGCCGTGCGCGACGAGGGGTGGCCGGTCGCCGACGGACCGTCCCGGTGGCGGCTCGGCGAGGTCACCGTCGACTGGTCGGCCGTCGCCCCGGACGCCGCCACGCGGCATACCTCACCCTGAGGGCGAGGGGTCAGCCCTCGCGGGCGTAGTCGTCCTCGAGGCGCACGATGTCGGCCTCGTCGAAGTCGCCGTAGGCGATCTCCAGCAGGCGTCCGGACCGGTCACCCCGGTTGGCCATGCGGTGGACGGCCTGGCAGGGCACCCAGACGGCCTCACCGGGCTGTGCGGCCCAGGTGCGGTCACCCACCGTCACCTCGATGGGCACGTCGAGCACCTGCCAGAACTCGCCACGGTGGTCGTGGGTCTGCAGGGAGAGCCGGTGGCCGGGCTCGACCGTGATGATCTTGACGGTGACCCGCTCGTTCGAGACGAACTGCTGGAACTGCCCCCAAGGCCGGTGCTGGGTGAAGACGCCGTCGCGCGGGTCGGCCAGGTCCGCGACGTCGCGGTCCGTCCCGCGTCCTTCGCTCACCACGGTCCGTACGGTCCCATGTGCTGGCCACCGCGACCGCCACTGACCTGCCGCAGAGCGGGACGCACGTCCGCGAGGTAGATGCCCGCGGCCACCACGGCGATGAGGCCGATGGAGAAGGTCAGCTGGCTCCCGATCGAGACGAAGCCGAGCAGGACGGCGACCGCGAGGACGATCGTCCAGAACTGCTTGGTGCGCTTGCCTGCCGCCACGAAGGCGTCCGGACGGTGCCGCACTGCATCGACGAGCGCGAACACCTCGGCAGCGAAGGCGGCGAAGCCCAGCAGCAGGGTGATGATGCCCTGAGCGGTGAACAGTCCGTTGAACATGAGGACAGCCTAAGGGTCAGGAGACACCGACACGCTCACGCGTCGACGACGAGCGTGACGGGACCGTCGTTGACGAGTGCCACCTCCATCATCGCCCCGAACCGCCCCGTCGCCACCTCGATCCCCCGGCCCCGCAGGGCCGCCACGACCGCGTCGACGAGCGGCTCGGCCACCGCGCCCGGCGCCGCGGCTCCCCACGACGGCCGCCGACCCTTGCGGGTGTCGGCGTAGAGCGTGAACTGGCTGACCACCAGGACCGGCGCGCCCTCGTCGGCGACGGACCGCTCGTCGCGCAGGATCCGCAGGTCGCCGATCTTGCGGGCGAGCGCCACGGCCTGTGCCGGTCCGTCGTCGTGCGTCACCCCGACGAGCGCCAGCAGCCCCGGGCGGCCGATCGACCCGACCACCTCACCGTCGACGGTGACCGACGCGCTGGTCACCCGTTGCAGGACGGCACGCACGGGTCAGAGGTTGACGGCGACGATGGCACCGACGGGTTCGCCGTGCCCCAGCACCGGGGAGTGCTCGAGCTGCGCCAGGGCAGCCGACTCGACCCCGAGGCGCCGCAGGGCCGCGGCGAGGATGACCGGCTTGGCCCGGGGGTAGCCGTCGGCGACCTTGACGGCGACGCCGCGCCCGTCGGCCAGCCCGACGGCATACACCGACTCGGCGCCGTCCTTGGCGATCAGTCCGGGCGTGGCCTCGATGAGCGCCGTGACGTCGCGCCCCGTGCCCCCGAGGTAGGCCGGGTTGCCGCGGATCGCGTCGGCGACCTCGGCCTCGTGGGTTCCCGGCTCGGCGGAGGCCATCCGGCCGAACGCGCGCGCGAGCCCGGCGAGGGTGACCGCCATGACGGGCGCCCCGCAGCCGTCGACGGCGACCGCGGTGATCTCGTCGCCGGTCAGCTCGGCCAGGGTCTGCGAGATGGCCTGCTGCAGCGGGTGCGCGGGGTCGCGGTAGGTCGCGGTGTCCCACCCGTTGACGACGCAGGTGACCAGCATCGCGGCGTGCTTGCCGGAGCAGTTCTGCGTGATCGGCAGCTTGCCGCCACCCGCCCGGAGAACGGCCTCACGGGCCTCCTCGTTCACGGGGTAGTCCGGGGTGTTCTGGAGCGCGCCCTCGTCGAGCCCCACGGAGGCGAGCATCTCGCGCACGGCGGCCACGTGGAAGTCCTCGCCCGAGTGGCTGGCGGACGCGAGCGCGAGGTGGGCGGCCGGCATGCGCAGGCCGGCGCGCACCATCGCCAAGGTCTGCACCGGCTTGTTGGACGACCTCGGGAAGATCGGGTCGTCGACGGCGCCCAGTGCCAGCAGGTGGCTCCCGTCGGGCGCCGTGGCGACCACGCTCGCGCGGTGGGCCGACTCCACGAAGCCGCCCCGCACGTAGTGGGCGAGGACCGGGGCCTGGTCGAGGGCGGGAGGGGTCTGGGTATGCGGCGTGCTCACCGTCCGAGCCTAGCCACCCACCGACCGTCGCCCACGTCCCACCTTGATCGGGCCCAGGGACAAGGTCGGCCTCCACCCCGGAAAGGATCTCGGGTGAGGCCGAACGGTTCCGGCGTGGAACACGTCGGCCACGACAGGCAAACGGCCCCCTCCCGGATCACGGGAGAGGGCCGAATGGCTGGGGGCGAGGCGTCAGTCGCCGACCTTCTTGGCGGCAGCGGTGCTGGCCTTCTTGGTGGCGGTGGCGGTCTTCTTCGCGCTGGTGGTCGCGCCCTTGGTGGCGGACTTGGTCGCGGCGGCGCGCTTCTTGGTGGTCGTCGCGGTGCGCTTGGCGGCGGTGCGGGTCGCGGTCGCGGCCTTGGTGACGGCCTGGCTGGCCTCGGTGGCCTCCACGGCGACGGAGTCGACGATCGCGTCGGCGACGACGACGGTCTGCTTGCGACCGGTGGTCAGCGTGGCCTTGGCCGAGCGCTGGATGTCGGTCGCGGACTTGCGCACCGTGGTGACGGCACCCTTGCCGAGGGCGAAGGTGGCCTCGGCCTGCGCGATGAGGTCCTTGGTCGACTTCTGGGTGCGGACGCGCTTGACGAGCTTCTCACCGCGGGCGGCGACGGTCTCGTAGGTCTCCTGCGCCTTGCCGGCGATCTCGAGGCCGCGGTTGAGCGCCAGGGCCGGGAGCTCCTGCGCCTGCTCGGCGGCTTCGGTCACGCGCGCCTGGGCCTTGGCCTGGAGCTTCGTGGCGTCGAGGTCGATGCGGACCGCGGTGGCCTTGAGGCGGGCGTCGCGGACCTTCTCCACCGCGAGGTCGGTCAGGCCGACGGCGGCGAACACGGGAGTGGTGTCGATGACGTTCTTGCGGATGTCGGCAACGATGGCCATGTCATGCTCCTTGTTTGCGAGGGGTTTTGGTGGTCTTGGTGGTCTTGGTGGCGGTCGAACGCCTGCGGGTCGGTGCCTTCTCGGTGCCCACGAACGAGTCGTAGATGTCGAGGAGCGCGGCCTTCTGGCGATCGGTGAGCTGCGGGTCGGCGCCGATGGCGGCCCTGGTGTCGACGGCCGCACCGTGGGACGCCGGGGCGTCGCCGTGCCGCTCGTCGAGGATCCCGGCCCTGACGTAGAGCGACTCCGCGGAGACCTCGAGGCCCTTGGCGAGCTGCTGGAGGATCTCGGCACTGGGCTTCTTCAACCCGCGCTCGATCTGGGAAAGGTAGGGGTTGGACACGCCGGCGAGCTCGGAGAGCTGGCGCAGCGAGAGCCGGGCGGACTGACGCTGCTCCCGCAGGTAGTCACCCAGGTTGTTGCCGCCCAGCGGCCCCAACGGAATTCTGCTCATACCCCCAGTGTGCTTGCTTTAGTTAGCAGAATGCAAACTGGAGGCAGCGTGTTCCCCATCACACGGCATACATCCACCCACCATCCACCCGGTCCCATCCCTCTCGGGCAACCCGATAAAAGGGGGGGTATGGCGCGCGGCCGGGTCAGCCGCGGTCCTTGACGCCGAGCATGGCGCGGGCGTCCGCCGTCGACAGGGCGGGGCGTTGCATCACCTCGGCGAGGTGCGCGGCGCGCTCGACGAGCTGGGAGTTGTGCTCCACCGGCACGCCCCGCGCGTAGACGACGTTGTCCTCCATGCCGACGCGCAGGTGACCGCCCGCCGCGAGCGCCGCGGMAGCGACCGGGAGGTGGCTTCGTCCGATGCCGGTCGCCGACCACGAGGTGACCTCGGGCGGCAGCATCGCGACCCCGGCGAGCAGCGCCGCGGGCGTGCCCGGCATACCTCCTGGCACCCCGGTGACGAAGTCGACGTGCACCTTGTCCCCGAACGGAAGGCCGTGGGCGTCGATGAGGCGCGCCAGCGACGCCACGTGCCCGAGCTCGAAGAGCTCGAACTCCGGCACCACCTCGCGCTCCTGGGCCTGCACGTAGAGATCGGACATGAAGCCGTAGGGGTTGAGGAAGACGTCATCACCGAAGTTGGTCGTGCCGCAGGTGAGGCTGCACGAGTCGGGCTCGGCGTCCAACACCGTCAGCCGCTGGTCGAGCGGGTCGTGCACGCTGCCCCCGGTGGACAGCTGGATGACCAGGGAGGTCTGCTCGCGAAGCGCATCGACTGCTGCCTTGAGGTGTGCGTGGTCGAGCGTCGGGCGGTGCTCGCCGTCCCGGATGTGGAGGTGGATCATGGCCGCGCCCGCGGCCTCGCAGGCGACCGCAGTCTCGACGAGCTCGTCGAGGGTGGTCGGCAGCTGCGGGAAGTCTGCCTTCGCCAGCTCGGCGCCCGTGGGCGCGACGGTGATGAGGGTGCCGGTCGTTGTGGAGCCTTTCGACAGCTGCATGGCCGACATCATGGCAGCAGCGCGGCCGGGCCCGTGCGGGGCCAGCGATGCTAGGGGGCGACGACCACGACCTGGCTCGCGCTCACGCCTGCGACGTCGAGGACCTCGTCGACCGGGGTGTTGCGCTTGACCAGTGCCAGCCCGATCGGGCCGTCCTCGAAGTGCCGCGCCACCGACGTGAGGTGACCGACCTGCCGGTCGCCGGCCAGGACCGCCGACCCGCGCTCGGGGAGCGTGTGGCCGGAGCCGTCGAGGTGGAGGAAGACGAGGCGGCGTGGCGGTCGGCCGAGGTTGTGCACCCGCGCGACGGTCTCCTGCCCGCGGTAACAACCCTTGTGGAGGTGGACGGCGGTGCGCAGCCAGTCGACCTCGTGGGCGATGGTGCGGTGGTCGGTCTCGAACCCGAGTCGCGGACGCCAGGCCTCGACGCGCAGCGCCTCACTGGCCCACGTGCCGGCCAGGTCACGGTCGCCGACCACCTCGGCCAGTGCCGCGCGCGGCACCAGCACCTCGCGCCACGCGCGCCCCAGCGCGGGGTGCCCGTCCACCGGACCGTATGCCGCGGTGTCACCGACCAGGTCGGGCCACGGGTCGCGCCACGCGAGGAGCTCACCGGGCTGGGACTCGGAAGCCGAGGGCTCACCGAGGACCGCCCACTCGGACGTCACGTCGGCCACCTCGACCCGGAGCATGAACCGCATGGAGTTGAGCCAGGTGGTGAGCGCCGCGGACTGCCCGGGCTCGGTCGTGATCCAGGCCGTCTCGCCGTCGTCGACCAGGTGGAGGTTGTGCTCGACGTGACCCTTGGGGGTGAGCACCAGCGCCTCGCGTGACTGGCGCGGGGGCAGCCCGGTCAGCTGCTGGCTGGTGATCGAGTGCAGCCAGGAGAGGCGGTCGGGGCCGGAGACCGTCACGACGCCGCGGTGCGACAGGTCGACGACCGCCAGGCCTTCGGTGATGAGGCGCTGCTCGCGCAGCGGGTCTCCGTAATGGGCAGCGACACCGGCGTCGGGGCCGTCGCCCTCGACGGCGCCGTGACGGTCGAGGAGCACCGACCGGACGGGCGTGGACGCCACCGGGTCGGTCGTCGTGCCTAGCGCGTCGCGCATGTGCTGCACTCTCCGTGGATCGCCATGTGTGTCACGTCAGCAACAAAGCCCGAACCTGCCAGAACATTCCCCGCGAAGCCCTCGGCGTACTCCTTGGGGCACTCCTGCACCCTGCCGCAGGTCCGGCACACGAGGTGGATGTGGGTCGCGTGGTCGGCCAGGTGGTAGCTCGGCGCGCCGTGGTCGAGGTGGGTGTGGCCGACGATCGCCAGCGACTCGAGGGCCTCGAGCGCGCGGTAGACGGTCGACGGCGCCAACGCCGGGCCGCCGTCCTCGGCGACCCCTGCGACGACGTCCTCGGGAGTCGCGTGGCCCAGTCGAGCGACGGCGTCGAGCACCCGCTGGCGCTGGGGCGTCATCCGCCGCCCCTGGGCCCGCAGCTGTTCGCCAACGTCCGGTCGCACGACGACACTGTACGTCGCGCGACGTAGGTCGGGATCGGCGCGACCTACCTACACTTGGTGGGTGCTGGACCAGTTCGAGACCATCGAGACCGCCCCCGCGGCGGAACCGCCACGCCGCCGACGACTGCGGCGCACCATCGGCATCGTGGTTGCCGTCGTCATCCTCCTCGTCCTCGGCGGTGGTGCGAGCTACCTCGCCTTCCTCAACCACACGGTCACCACGAACGTGAAGCACGAGGCCCTGCTCCCCACACCGGGGGTCGACGGCGCGACCGACGCCCCGACCGT
Organism: Pedococcus sp. P2_A3; assembly: GCF_056405035.1. Classification (NCBI taxonomy): domain Bacteria; kingdom Bacillati; phylum Actinomycetota; class Actinomycetes; order Micrococcales; family Intrasporangiaceae; genus Pedococcus; species Pedococcus sp. P2_A3. The sequence continues at coordinate 12,100 of NZ_JBFUCW010000003.1, forward strand.
TGCCCCGGCGGCCAAGGGAGCCCAGAACATCCTCATCATCGGCTCGGACGCCCGTGCGGGGCTGGCCGGTGCCCGGTCCGACGTCATCGTCCTCGTGCACGTGGCCAGCGACCGCAAGACGGTCACGCTGGTGCACTTCCCCCGCGACCTCTGGGTCTCGGTGCCTGGCCACGGCAAGGACAAGATCAACGCGGCCTTCGCGTACGGCGGCGCCCCGCTGCTCGTCCGGACCCTGCAGGACCTCGTGGGGGTGCCGATCGACCACGTCGCACTCGTGGGCTTCGAGGGCTTCAAGAACATGACGGACGCGGTCGGTGGGGTGAACGTCTACGCCGAGCAGGCCAGCAACAGCCGCGGGTACGCCTTCCACAAGGGCTTCAACCAGATGAGCGGTGCGGCGGCGCTCGCGTTCGTCCGCGAGCGCAAGCAGCTCAGCGAGGGCGACATCTCCCGGGGACGGCGCCAGCAGGCGTTCATCAAGGCCCTCATGCTCAAGTCGCTGAGCAAGGACGTGCTCGCCAACCCCATCACGCTCGCGCAGTTCGTCGACGCCGGTACCTCGAACCTCACGGTCGACAACGGGTTCAGCGTCGCCGAGATGCGCAGCGAGGCGTTCGCCCTGCGCAACCTGCGGGGCAAGGACATCGCGTTCGTGACCGCTCCGTTCAGCGGTTTCGGCACCTCACCCGGCGGGGCGTCCATCGACGTCGTCGACGAGTCGGGGATGAAGGCGTTGGGCGCCGCGTTGCAGGCCGACGCGATGAGCAAGTACCAGGACAAGACCCACACGCCCTAGCCCACGTCCGGCGTGGGCGCCGGCGTCAGGGCTTGCCGAGCGCGCGCACCACCGCGGGCAGGGCGCCCATGATCTGGGCCGTCATGTCCTCGAACACCCGGGTGGGACGGCGGTAGGGGTCCACCACATCGGCGTCGTCGCCGGCGAGCGGGGCACCCATGCCGCGCTGCCCGGTGGCCAGGGCCACGACGCGGACGAGGTGGTCGCGGGGGTGCACCCCGCCGTCGAGGGCGTCGGCCAACTCGTCGTCGCTCAGCCCCGAGGCGAGGTGGGCGAACTCCCGGAAGGTGAACGTGTAGCGAACTGCCTTGGGGTGCAACGTCATCACCTTGCTGCGGTGCGCCCGGGTGGCGGTGAGCACCAGGTCTGCGTCGGCGACCATCTCGCTGGTGAGGTCGCGCGCGCGAAAGCCGTCCGCGGCATACCCGTTGGCCTCCAACAGCGAACGCGCCTGGTCCTCCATGGGGTGGCCCGCGAGGGCGCCCGTGCCGGCGCTCGAGACCTCGACCCCGCCAGGACCCCACGAGCGGTCGAGCTCGGCCTGCAAGGCACGCTCGAGGAACGGCGAGCGGCAGATGTTGCCGGTGCAGACCGTCAGGACCCGCCCCGGGGTCGGCGCCATGGCCGAGACCTAGCCGACGCGCTTGAGCTCGGCCGAGAGGTGGCTCTGGATGGGTTGGCCGACGGCGGCCATGTCCATCGCCCACATCAGGTTCGAGTTCACCAGGCCGTAGAGGCGGCTCGCGGCGTTGTACTCCTTGGCGTGCGGGCTGCGCAGGACCCCGTCGGTGCGCAGCTCGATCTTGGCGGGCTCGGCCTTGCCGTAGTAGAGCTCCACGATCCCCGTCGGGTGGGCCAGCAGCAGCTCGACCTCGCCGTCGTCGAACGGGCGCCAGAAGCCCACCTCGGTGGCCAACGGGCGGACCTTCTCGCCGGCCTCGTCGAGCAGCCACGTGCGGCTGTGCCACTCGAGGAACGGCCGGCCGTCGTGGGTCACCTCGAGCTCCTGGCCGAAATGGGCCGACTCGATGGTGGGGTAGCCGACCACGCCCGCGCCCTCCCAGCGGCCGATCAGCCAGGCGAGGGGGGCGAGCGCACGGGGGAGGTCGGGGTCGAGGGTGAACTGCATCAGCGGGGCGTCTTCACCAGGCGGTAGACGACGAATCCCGCGAACCAGGTGATCACCACGGCCGTCAGGGCGAGCAGGGAGATGTAGAACGTGTGCACGCGCCAGATCGTAGCCTGTGCGACATGACTGCCTCCCGCGCGCTCGTCGTCAAGGTCACCTGTGGCACCGAGTCACTCGAACGCCTCAACCAGGCCTTCACCGTCGCCGCGACCGCCGTGGCGAGTGGGGTGCGGGTCAGCCTGTGGCTCACCGGCGAGGCCTCGTGGATGGGGGTGCCCGGCCGGGCCGAGGAGGTCGAGCTCGCGCACGCCGCCGACCTGGCCGACCTGCGCGACGCCGTGCTGGAGTCCGGGACGCTGACGGTGTGCGGGCAGTGCGCCGCCCGGCGGGACCTCAGCCAGGCCGACCTCCTCGACGGCGTCATCATCCGGGGAGCCGCGGCCTTCGTCGAGGAGGTCACCGCCGAGGGCGCCCAGGCCCTCGTCTACTGAGCCTGAAGTGGGCCAGCACGGACTCCGGGTATGCCGGGCGGTCCCCGCGCCGCCCAGGGGGCGGGGAGAGGGGGCCGGTCAGGCGAAGAGAGGTGACGTCACGACGGCATAGGCGACGACGCCGACCAGCAGCGACGAGGTCGCCGCCACGGCGAGCTGGGCGCGGGGCATGGCCGTCGCGGGCAGCGGCGCGAGGACCCGCCGGGTGGCGTGCGAGATGGCGGCAGCGAGCAGGCCGAGCAGGGCAGCCGGGGCGGGCATCGGATCTCCTGCGATCAGGGATACCACCAGCGCCGCTGCTCCGCCGACCACCATCGCGATGAAGAGCGCCCACTTCCTCAGCCGCGGGATCGAGACGCAGGGGTCGGCCAGGGCACCGAGGCCCAGGCCGGCCATGGTGGCGGCGAGGGCGTGCTCACCGGCCAGGGCGTGCGGGATGGGGGCGAGGGCGGTCCCCGCGGAGATGATCGCCAGGCCCGACGTCGTGGCGGCGACCGACTCGGTGAGGCGTGGGCGGCCGTCACGGCGCATCAGCTGGTGCAGGAAGCCGACGATGACGCTGACCGCGAGCGCGGCGGGCATCCACTTGAGGTAGGGGTCCTCACGGGTCGCCAGGGCCGTGCCGGTCATCAGGACCGTGCCGATCGCCAGGACCGCGCTCGTCCCCCGGGGGCTGGGCAGGCTCAGCAGCAGCGGCCACCCCCACGCCAGCACGAAACCGGCGAGCGCGACCGCGAGCGCCACGAACTGGGGGCTGGCGTACCCCGTCAGGGCGACGAGGGCGGCGAACGCAATGGTCGCCGCGATCGACAGCGGGCGGGCCAGGAGGGCGCGGCGCGGGAGAGCCGGCTTCGGGGTCTGCGCGTGGGCTCGGCGCTCCCGCCGGGTCAGCGGGACGGCAGGGTTCGGAGCCTGCTCGGGGACGTCGGACACAAGGGGCATCCTCGCATCACCCCCCGGCGAAGGGAGGCAGGACCTCGAGCACCGACCCGTCCGGGAGGTCGTGGTCGCGGTGCGCGGCCCGCCCGTCGAGCAAGAGCGTGCTGACCGCCGTCACCGCGGCCAGACCGGGGTGCAGCCCGTCGACGGTGGCGACGGCGTCCGCGACGGTCCGGCACCCCCGGACCACGTCGGACTCCACGCCTGCGGCCGCCCTGGCACCCGCCCAGTAGCGGACGGTGACCGTGGCGACGTCGTCCTCACGCGGCATACCCACGCTCCTCTCGCGAGATGGCTCTCATCGTGGGACAAGGGTCTCACCATGTGTTCACACCCCCGGAAGGGGCCCACCACCCGTATCCTTTCAAGGCATGGCCCGTCTGCTGCTGCTGACCAACGCCTTGGCGCCGAGCGCCGAGGTGCTGCCGGCACTGGGCCTGCTGACGCACCACGTGCGCATCATCCCCGCGGAACCGACGGCGCTGGTCGACGCGCCACCCTGTGACGCGGTGCTCCTCGACGCACGTCGCGACCTCGCCGTGGCCCGCTCACTGTGTCGGGTGCTGCGCGCGACCGGGATGTCGGTGCCGCTGATCGCCATCCTCACCGAGGGTGGCCTGGCCGGCATCACGACCGAGTGGGGCGTCGACGAGGTGCTCCTCGAGTCGGCCGGACCCGCCGAGGTCGAGGCCCGGTTGCGGCTCGCCGCTGGTCGCCTCCAGGACACCCAGGAGCCGGAGGACGTCCAGATCACCTCGGGCGAGGTCACCATCGACGAGGCGACCTACTCCGCCCGGGTCCGCGGCCGGCTGCTCGACCTGACCTACAAGGAGTTCGAGCTCCTCAAGTACCTCGCCCAGCACCCGGGTCGCGTCTTCAGCCGCGCCCAGCTCCTCCAGGAGGTGTGGGGCTACGACTACTACGGCGGCACGCGCACGGTGGACGTCCACGTGCGGCGACTGCGCGCCAAGCTCGGCTCCGAGCACGAGGTGCTCATCGGCACCGTGCGCAACGTCGGCTACCGCTTCGTGCTGGCCGAGGAGACGCAGACCGACGACGTCCGCGCCTGAAAGTCGACGCACGAAAAGTCGACGCCTGACAGTCGACGCCCGAAAGTCCTTGCGCAGCAAGCCTGCCCGGCACGCACCGAGCCGCCCCTCCCGTTTCCGCGAGGGGCGGCTCTGCCGTTGCGTATGCCGCGTGGCGGCGTGCCGCTTGGCTCAGGACCCGTGGATCAGTTCTTGGTGATCCGGGTCTCGGCGACGGGGCTGTACGGCGAGCTCGCCTGCAGGTAGTTCGCGAAGGCGTCGATGTCGAGCCCACCGAAGAACCGACCGGTGCCGTCCCGGAAGCCGGGCAGGCCGTCGCCACCGTCTGCGACGAAGTTGTTCGTCACGATCCGGTAGGTCGCGGTGTCGCTGATCGGGGTGTTGTTCAGCGTGACCGGGCCGAGGACCCGGCTCCCTGTGGCGTCGCTGTAGCTGTAGGCGAAGCCCTTGGACACCTGGAGGATGACCGGGCGGGCGACAGAGTTGGGCGAGGTCTTCGTGCCGCCGTTCCACTGCTCGAGCAGGATCTCCTTGATCTGGGCCCCGGTCAGCGTCATCGAGACGAGGTAGTTGTTGAACGGCTGGACCGAGAACGCCTCCTCGTAGGTGACCGCACCCGGCGCCTCGCCCCAGGGGGAGTTGGCGTAGGTGAGGTTGGTGCGGATGCCACCGGGGTTCATGAAGGCGATCACCGGGACGTCACCGTTGGTCACCACGGACGGGTCGGCGAGCTGGCCGTCGGCGATCAGGTCGCCGAGCTTGGACTCGCCACCGGCGTTGGACGACGTGGTGATGTCGCTGGTGATGGTGCCGAGGACCCGGCTGGCGACCGGGGCGATGAGCTTCTTGTAGTCGGTGATGATCTTGGTCTGCGCCGCGTCCTTGAACTGCGGTTCACGGGTCACGATGACGTTGCTGCCCGCGACCGAGCTCCGCACGATGTCCTGGGTGCGACGGTCGAAGGTCAGGTTGGTCTCGGTGACGAGCCGCCCGAACGACGAGGCCGAGGTGACCAGGCGGGGCTGGCCGGACGGGTCGGGGATGCTGCAGACATAGGGCGTGTGGGTGTGGCCGCTGATGATCACGTCGATCTGCGAGGACAGTCGCTGGGCGATCGGGATGATCGGGCTGGCCGGGACGTTCAGACCCGTGCTGGTGCCGGTGGGGCAGGCCGAGTCGAACTTGTTCTCCAGGCCGCTGAGGTGCGCGGTGCTGGCGGTGCGGGCGGGCACGCCACCCTGGTGGATGAGGACGACGATGGCCTTGACGCCCTCGGCCTCGAGCTGCGGGACCAGGGCGTTGGCGGTGTCCACCTCGTCGGTGAACTCCAGGCCCTCGATGCCTGACGCGGTGACGATGTTCGGGGTGTCCTTGAGCGTCATGCCGATGAAGCCGACCTTGGCGCCCTTGAAGTTCTTGACCCACGTGGCGGGCAGGATCGTCTGGCCGGTCGCCTTGTAGCGGACGTTGGCGGCCAGGATCGGGAAGTTCGCGCCCGTGAAGGTCTTGCCACCGGGGCAGGAGTCCTGGTTCGCCGCACCGTTGCCGTCCGGCAGGCAGCCACCGTTGGCCAGCCGCTGGAGTTCCTTGTAGCCCTCGTCGAACTCGTGGTTGCCCACGGCCGTGACGTCGAGACCCAGGCTGTTCATCGCCTCGATGCTGGGCTCGTCGTGGAACGCGGCCGACAGCAGCGGCGACGCCCCCACGATGTCACCGGCGGCGACGGTCGCGGTGTACGGGTGACCCACACGCAGCGCCTTCAGGTGCCCGGCGAGGTACTCCACGCCGCCGGCGTTGACCGTCTGCGGCGTCGCCGTGTAGGTCGTGACGCCGGTGTTCGGGTTGGTCGTCGACGACTCGGTGTAGGTGTCCGAGGTGATGATCCGACCGCTCGAGCCGGCCGGCGGCTCGAGGTTGCCGTGGAAGTCGTTGAACGACAGGAGCTGGATGTCGATCGTCGGACCGTTGGAGGCGGCGGAGGATGTGCCACCGGTGAACGCTGCGCCGGTGGCCGCGAGGGCGGCCACCGCCACGACGCTGGAGATGCGCCGAGTGCGGGAAGAGGTCATGAATGCGTCCTTGTGCGGGAGGAGGTACCGGCGGTAGCCGGACTCGTGCACGCTAACCGTGGATCCGCCGTTAGGGAAGATGCATGGTCCAATGCTTGTCGTGCCGAAATCTCCCGTCCGCCTTGCTGACACCCTGACGTCCGCCGAGGTCACCCGCGTCCGCGAGATCCAGGCGGCGGCGACCGCCGCCGACGGCGTCAGTCCGTTGTCCGAGCAGACCGTGCTCTCCCTCGCCGCCCCGAGCGGCCGGGTCCGCCACCTCCTCGGGTATGCCGCGGAGCGGCTCACCGGGTACGCGCAGCTGGACAGTCCCTCCGAGCCGTCGGCCTCGGGCGAGCTCGTGGTCGATCCCTCGGCGCGGCGGGAGGGCATCGGCCGAGCACTGGTTGACGCCCTGCTCGACGCGGCCCCGGAGGCGCGCGTCTGGTCCCACGGGCAGCTGCCCGCCGCGCAGGCCCTCGCGGCCTCTGTCGGGCTGGAGGCGGTGCGTGAGCTGCACAAGATGGCACGACCGCTCGGCGCGGCCGACCTCGAGCCGGCTGCGTCAGCACTGCCCGAGGGCTTCACCGCGCGGGCCTTCGAGCCGGGCCGCGACGAGCAGGCGTGGCTCGACACCAATGCGGCCGCCTTCGCCCACCACCCGGAGCAGGGGCGGCTGACCCTCGCCGACCTCGAGGAGCGGATGGCCCAGCCGTGGTTCGACGCGGCCGGGTTCATCCTCGTCGAGGCGGACGGCTCCCCCGGTGAGGTCGCGGCCTTCCACTGGACCAAGGTCGATCCCGAGCAGCGCTCGTCCGTGGACCCGACCCTGCCCGCCGGGCGGGCCCACGGCGGGGCGGGTCGCGAAGCGACCCTGCCCGCCGGGGAGGTGTACGTGGTGGGGGTGCACCCGGCATACCAGGGACGGGGGCTGGGGCGGCCCGTGACGGCGCTCGGGCTGGCCCACCTGGCCGGGCTCGGCCTGCCCGAGGTGGTCCTCTACGTCGACGGTGACAACCAGGCAGCGATACGCACTTACACGGGGCTCGGTTTCCGCAGCATCATGGTGGATGTGATGTATTCGCGCGCTGTTCACCGAGCACTGTCAGGATGACTCCATGAGCGTGACCACCCGTCCCACGGACGACAACGAGATCTTCGACGGTGACGAGGCCGGGCACGAGATCTCGATCGCCAGCGCGCAGCCGCGCGCCTCCAACGGACGCTTCATGCGGATCGTCAACGCGACCGGCGGACAGGACGAGAGCGGCCTCCCCACGGACCGGTTCCTCGACCGTGAGATCTCGTGGCTGCAGTTCAACGAACGGGTGCTCCAGCTCGCAGCCGATGAGACGGTGCCGCTGCTCGAGCGCGCCCGGTTCCTCGCGATCTTCACCTCGAACCTCGACGAGTTCTTCATGGTCCGGGTCGCCGGCCTCAAGCGACGCATCGCGACCGGCCTTGCGGTCCGTTCGGCCTCCGGGCTGGAGCCACGCGAGGTGCTGGAGCAGATCTCGCTCGTCGCCCACGAGCTGCAGGCCATGCAGACGGCGGTCTACAAGGAGAAGGTGCAGCCCGCTCTCGAGGACGAGGGCATCTCGATCGTCCGCTGGGACGAGCTCAGCGACCCCGAGCGCACCTTGCACTCGCAGCTGTTCGCCGATCGGGTCTTCCCGGTGCTGACGCCGCTGGCCGTCGACCCGGCCCACCCGTTCCCCTACATCTCCGGGCTGTCGCTCAACCTCGCGGTCGTGCTGGTCAACCCCAAGACCGGCAAGGAGCACTTCGCCCGGGTCAAGGTGCCGCCGCTGCTGCCACGCCTGCTGCACATCGAACCCGAGAGCGGCGAGCCGTCGACCTCCGACCTGTTCAGCACCCGGTTCGTGCCGCTCGAGGACGTCATCGCCGCCCACCTCGACATGCTCTTCCCCGGCATGGAGGTGCGGGAGCACTTCACCTTCCGGGTCACCCGCAACGAGGACCTCGAGGTCGAGGAGGACGACGCCGAGAACCTCCTGACGGCGCTCGAGAAGGAGCTCACCCGGCGCCGGTTCGGGCCGCCCGTCCGGCTCGAGGTCGACGAGACCATCGACGACCACGTGCTCGACATGCTGGTGCGCGAGCTAGGGGTCAACGACAGCGAGGTCTACCGACTGCCGGCCCCGCTCGACCTGCGCGGGCTCAACCTCGTCGCCGACCTCGAGCGCTCCGACCTGCGCTACCCGCCCTTCCGTGGGCAGATGCACCCCGACCTGGCGCCGGCCGAGAGCTCGAAGGCCTCGGAGATCCTGCCCATCGTCCGCGACAAGGACGTGCTGCTCCAGCACCCCTACGACTCGTTCTCGACGTCGGTGCAGGCGTTCATCGAGCAGGCTGCCGCCGACCCCCACGTGCTCGCGATCAAGCAGACGCTCTACCGCACGAGCGGCGACTCCCCGATCATCGATGCCCTCATCGACGCGGCCGAGTCGGGCAAGCAGGTGTTGGCGATCGTGGAGATCAAGGCGCGGTTCGACGAGAAGAACAACATCTCGTGGGCCCGCAAGCTGGAGCACGCCGGGGTTCACGTCGTCTACGGCATGGTCGGGCTCAAGACGCACGCCAAGCTCTGCATGGTGGTCCGCGAGGAGCAGGACGGCAGCCTGCGCCGCTACTGCCACATCGGCACCGGCAACTACAACGGCAAGACCGCACGGCTCTACGAGGACTTCGGCCTGCTGACCTCTGACCCGCAGGTGGGCGAGGACCTCGCGCGGCTGTTCAACCAGCTCTCCGGCTTCGCCCCGCGCAGCAAGTTCAAGCGGTTGCTCGTGGCCCCCCGGTCGGTTCGCTCCGGCCTGCTCGAACGGATCGAGGCCGAGGTGGAGCACGCCGAGGCCGGGGGCAAGGGCCTGGTCCAGCTCAAGGTGAACTCGATCGTGGACGAGCAGCTCATCGACGCGCTCTACCGCGCCTCGCAGGCTGGCGTCCACGTCGACATCTGGGTCCGCGGCATCTGCGCCCTGCGTCCGGGTGTGGAGGGACTGTCCGAGAACATCGAGGTCCACTCCGTCCTGGGCCGGTTCCTCGAGCACTCCCGCGTCTTCCTCTTCGGGGGCGGTGGCGAGCCGGAGGTCTACATCGGGAGCGCCGACATGATGCACCGCAACCTCGACCGGCGGGTCGAGGCACTGGTGCGCATCGCCGACCCCAAGCACATCGCCGACCTCCAGGCCGTGCTGGCCCGGGGCATGAGCGACGACTACGCCCACTGGCGGCTGACTGGCGACGGGCGCTGGACGAGGGTCAACACGGCCGAGGACGGTGAGCCGCTCGCCGACCTGCAGAGCGCGATGATCGAGATGCACGCCAGGCGTCGTCGCAAGGCCCGCCGCCGTTGACGGCCCCGATCCCTGCCGCGGGCACCGTCCCATGGCGTCGACGGCGCGGTCAGCTCGAGGTGGCGCTGGTGCACCGTCCCAAGTACGACGACTGGTCGTGGGCCAAGGGCAAGCTCGACCCCGGCGAGGAGTGGCCAGTCGCCGCCGTGCGTGAGACGCACGAGGAGACCGCGCTGTCCGTCGGCCTGGGGCGCCCGTTGCCGGGGGCCGAGTACACCGTGCTCGATGGTGCCGGGCAGCCGGCCACCAAGGAGGTCCGCTACTGGGCGGCCGAGGCCACCAGCCCCGCGGGCCCGTTGCAGAACGAGATCGACGAGGTGCGCTGGCTCGATGTCATCGCTGCCTCCGACCGGCTCGACTACGCCCGCGACCGCGACCAGCTCCGGGCCATCGTCCGCGCCGACAAGGCCGGGACGCTGACCACCTGGCCCCTTGCCCTCGTCCGGCACGCGCACGCGGTGGGGCGGGGCTCGTGGGCCGACGACGACCAGCAGCGCCCCCTGGACGCCACCGGGGTGGAACGCGCCGGGGTCATCGCCGAGATCCTCGCGGCATACGGCGTGCGTCGACTGGTCAGCTCACCCTCGGTGCGCTGCGCCGACACCCTCCGCCCCTACGCGGCACAGATCGGCGCGTCGCTGCGCACCAAGGACGGCCTGAGCGAGGAGGGGTATGCCGCGGAGCCGGCCCGCGCGTCGCGGCACCTCGGCCGGCTCGTGGAGCGAGGCACGCCGGCGGCGCTCTGCAGCCACGGCCCGGTCCTCCCGGACCTGCTCCAGGCCCTGCTCGCCCTGGTGGACCCCAGCGAGCCCGAGGCCGACCTCGCCGCCGCCTCGCTGCGCGACGCCGCGGCCGACAAGATGGGCAAGGGCGAGGTCCTGGTCACCCACCTCGTCGGCAGCGGCGAAGGGGCTCGAGTGGTCGCCGTCGAGCGCCACCTTCCCCCGTCCTGACCGCCCGCTGACCAGCCGTTCACCCAGTGCATCCCCTGGGGTCGGTGCGACGACGTCGAATGTCTGACTGGTGTTCACCGTGCGTTCACCCTGCACGGGCCACTGCGTCACTCTCCCTGCCTACCTTCGGGGCGTCGGGTACGTATGCCCGCCCCTGATTTCCCATCCCTGAAGTTTCTGTGGAGAGGTTTGAACACCGTGAAGATCCAGCGTCTTGGCCTCCTGGCCAGCGTCGCCCTGGTCGGCTCGATCGCCCTGACCGCGTGCGGCTCGGACAGCAACGACCCCGCCGCCTCCGGCTCGTCCAGCTCCGGCACGTCGGCTGCGACCGACTGCCCCGCGGGCGGCGGCACCTTGAACGCCGAGGGTTCCTCGGCGCAGAAGAACGCCATCGAGGAGGCCATCGCGTCGTTCCAGGACGCCTGCGCCGGCACCACCGTCAACTACAACCCGACTGGTTCGGGCGCCGGCATCAAGCAGTTCATCGCCGGCCAGGTCGACTTCGCCGGCTCCGACTCGGCGCTGAAGAAGACCGAGAAGGACGGCAAGATCGAGGCCGACGACGCCGCCAAGTACTGCGGCTCCCCCGCCTGGAACCTGCCGATGGTCACCGGGCCGATCGCCGTGGCCTACAACCTCAAGGGCGTGGACAAGCTCGTCCTCACCCCCGAGGTCGCCGCCAACATCTTCGCCGGCAAGGTGACCACCTGGAACGACAAGTCGATCGCCGCCCTGAACTCCGGCGTGACCCTCCCGTCCGAGCCGATCAAGGTCTTCTTCCGCTCCGACGAGTCCGGCACCACCGAGAACTTCACCAAGTACCTCAAGGCTGCCGCCCCGGCCGCCTGGACCGCTGAGCCGGGCAAGGCCTGGACCGGCAAGGGCGAGGGCAAGCAGAAGTCCGACGGTGTCGCCGGTGCCGTCAAGGCCACCGAGGGTGGCATCACCTACGCCGAGTGGTCCTACGCCAAGGACAACAAGCTCGGCATCGCCCAGATCGACAACGGTGCGGGCGCCGTCGAGCTGACCGCCGAGTCGGTGGGCAAGGCCGTCGCCGCAGCGAAGTCCGACGGCGAGGGCAACGACCTGCGCCTCAAGCTGGACTACGCCACCAAGGAGGCCGGCGCCTACCCGATCCTCCTCGTCACCTACGAGATCGTCTGCTCGAAGGGCAAGGACGCCAAGAAGGCGGCCCTGACCAAGGCGTTCCTCAAGCACTTCGCCTCCGCCGAGACCCAGAAGAGCCTCGAGGACATCGGCTACGCGCCGCTGCCCGCCGAGGTCCAGACCAAGGTCGAGACCGCCATCGCGGCCCTGTCCTGACTACCCTGACCTGATCGGTATGCCGCGGGGCTGGCTCCCAGCCCCGCGGCATACTTGCTCCCTGGGCCCCTCCCCATCGCGCGTCGCTCGCACCCCCGCTCCCCCCACGAACGTGAGGACCATCCCGTGGCATCAGTGACTGGAGTCTCCGTCGCCGACGAGCTGCCCGGCCCCGACGGTCGCCGCCCGCTCACTGGCGACCGAGCGAGCACCGGGCGGCTGGGCGACCGGGCCTTCGCAGCGGCGGCCCAGGGTTCCGGGGCCCTGGTCATCGGGCTGGTCACCTTGGTGGGGGTCTTCCTGCTCTGGCAGGCGATCCCCGCCATCGCCAACGACAAGGTCAACTTCCTCACGTCGCGCCAGTGGTCGGTCAGCGACAGCGACAACCTGCGGTTTGGCATCGTCGAGCTGCTCTGGACCACTGTCGCGGCCTCGACCATCGCGATGCTCATCGCGGTGCCCGTGGGCGTCGCCGTCGCGCTGTTCATCACGCAGTACTCGCCGCGGTGGCTGTCACGCCCCGCGGCCAACATCATCGACCTCCTGGCCGCGGTGCCGTCGATCGTCTACGGCCTCTGGGGCCTGAAGACCTTCACCCCGTGGTTCAACCCGTTCCAGGTGTGGCTCTCGGACCACCTCGGGTGGATCCCGCTCTTCTCCCGCACCGGGACCAGCGGCACGATCCTGCTCATCGGCGTCGTGCTGGCGATCATGATCCTGCCCATCGTCACCGCGCTGTCGCGTGAGGTCTTCGCGCAGACGCCGGTGACGCACAAGGAAGGCGCGCTGGCGCTCGGCGCCACGAAGTGGGAGATGATCCGCACCGCGGTCCTGCCCTTCGGCCGCCCGGGCGTGATCTCCGCCGCGATGCTCGCCCTCGGCCGGGCGCTCGGCGAGACCATCGCCGTCACCATCATCGTCTCGTCGCTCCCGCAGGGCGCCAAGTGGACGTGGTCGCTGCTCAACGGCGGCGAGACGTTTGCGTCGCGGATCGCCAACAACGCCGGGGAGTTCGACAGCCCCGCCAAGACCGGAGCCTTCATCGCCGCTGGTCTGGTGCTGTTCGTCCTCACGTTCATCGTCAACGCCATCGCCCGCATCGTGATCGAGCGCAGGAAGGCCTTCACCGAATGAGCACCGACACCGTGGCGAGCACTCCCGAACGCGGGGCTCCCTCCTCACGCGCGGACCGCCAGGCAGGGGTCGGCGAGCGCGGGGGCGCGGCCGGGCAGGGTGGACCCCCGCAGGGCAGCCTCCTGCCGGCGCTGGGGCACCCGGCCCGCGGCCGCGAGCTCAAGGACCAGCTGGCCCGCGTCGTGATGTGGCTGGCCTTCCTCATCGCCCTGATCCCGCTCATCTGGATCCTGTGGACCGTGCTCTCCAAGGGGGTCGGGCTGCTCCTCGACTCGCAGTGGTGGACCAACTCGCAGAAGGGCATCACCTCGCGGCGCGAGGGAGGCGGTGCCGTCCACGCCATCCAGGGCACCCTGATCCAGGGAGTCACCACGTCGGTGATCTCCGTGCCGATCGGCATCATGACCGCGATCTACCTCGTCGAGTACGGCCGCGGGAAGTTCGCCAAGACCGTCTCGTTCATGGTCGACATCCTCACCGGCGTCCCGTCCATCGTGGCCGGCCTGTTCGTCTATGCCGTGTGGGTAACGACGTTCGGGTTCCAGCGCGTCGGCTTCGCCGTCTGCCTCGCCCTGGTGCTGCTGATGATCCCGGTGATCGTCCGGTCCACCGAGGAGATGCTCAAGCTCGTCCCGAACGAGCTGCGCGAGGCGGCCTACGCGTTGGGAGTCCCCAAGTGGAAGACCATCGCGCGGGTGGTCCTGCCTACCGCGTTCTCCGGCATCATCACCGGCGTCCTGCTCGGCCTCGCCCGCGTCATGGGTGAGACCGCTCCCCTGCTGATCCTCGGCCCGTACACCAAGTCGATCGCCACCGACCTGTTCGGCGGCTACATGGCCACCCTGCCCACGATGATCAACCAGGACCGCACGGAGAGCCTGCAGCCCGCGGTCGACCGCGTCTGGGCCGCCGCCCTGACCCTCATCCTGCTGGTGCTCCTGCTCAACCTCGCCGGCCGGGTGGTCGCCCGGTTCGGCTCCGTCAAGAGATAGCCCGACGACCCCCCGACTCAGCTCCTCCCCGATGCCGGCCTGCACGGCATACCCACCCCGAAGGACGAAAGCACATCATGGCCAAGCGAATCGACGTCAGTGACCTGAACGTCTACTACGGCGCGTTCAAGGCCGTCGAAGGCGTGACGATGACGGTGGAGCCGCGCTCGGTGACCGCCTTCATCGGCCCGTCCGGCTGCGGCAAGTCGACGTTCCTGCGGACGCTGAACCGGATGCACGAGGTGATCCCAGGTGGGCGGGTCGAGGGCAAGGTCATGCTCGACGACCAGGACCTGTACGCCTCGAACGTCGACCCCGTGGCCGTGCGCCGGACCGTCGGCATGGTGTTCCAGCGGCCCAACCCCTTCCCCACCATGTCGATCTACGACAACGTGGCCGCCGGGCTGCGGCTCAACGGTGTGAAGGGCAAGAAGAAGCTCGACGAGGTCGTGGAGAAGTCGCTCAACGGCGCGAACCTGTGGAATGAGGTCAAGGACCGGCTCAACAAGCCCGGCGCCGGCCTCTCCGGCGGGCAGCAGCAGCGGCTCTGCATCGCACGCGCGATCGCCGTCGAGCCGCAGGTGCTCCTGATGGACGAACCGTGCTCGGCGCTCGACCCCATCTCGACCCTCGCCATCGAGGACCTGATCTCCGAGCTGAAGAGCCAGTACACGATCGTGATCGTCACGCACAACATGCAGCAGGCCGCCCGCGTCTCCGACCAGACCGCCTTCTTCAACCTCGCGGCCACCGGCAAGCCGGGCAAGCTGATCGAGGTCGCCGACACCCAGAAGATCTTCAACAACCCGGGCGTCAAGGCCACCGAGGACTACATCAGCGGCCGCTTCGGCTGACCGGCGCCGCTCCGCCCCCGCCGCTCCGTCGTCGCCGCTCCGCCCCCGCCGCTCCGCCCCCGCCCCACTTGTTGCGACCCGGTCGTCACTGACCCCCCTCATCGGGGTGATCGTGACGTGCAGAACGCAACAGGTGGCGCCTTCAGGCTGCCCAGGGCCCGTCTCCGCCGCCCATCGGCACCGCAGACGGGTTCCACGGTTGGAGGTCATCGCTCGGGTCCTGCCGCCACAGGCACCGAATCCGACTTGGGTCAGCTCGTCGTCGGGCCTCTTGGAGCACGCGGGCCAGGCCGGAGCCACCTCCGAGGAGCTCCGAGGTGCCCCATCTGGCCACCGCGAACCCGGCCCCCTCCAGATCTCGCTCGCGATCGCGCTCGGCCAGCATGTGCGACGCGGCCTCCTCCGCGTCCCAGTTCTCAGAGGCATAGGCGCCCAGGTACTTCCCGCGACCGTCGGCCTCCCCGATCACACCCGCCACGCGCCAGAGGAAGTCGACGCGACCGATGGGCGTGCCGTCCAAGCGGTGGATCCACACCTGGCTCATGGGCACCGAGAAGCCCAGCTGATGCGCCGTCGCCACGGAGGCTGACTCCAGCCAGCTCTCCCGACGCGGGTCGACCATCGCCAAGCCGACATGGGCCTTGCGCACGCCGGGCCACCGCGTCTGGAAGGCTCGCATCACCTGGAGGTCATGCAGCTCTGTCTTCCCCGCTCGCAGTGCCCCATCCGCGATGGCAAGAGCATCTCGCGGCCGGAGCTGACGGAAGGAGTCGACGACCGTGCGGTCCACCGACGTCGCACGGACACCCTCGATTCGCGTGACGTGCGTATCGGGCAGGTCGCCATCGAGCAGCCGTCGCCAGTCGTCGCGGGCCGCTGTGCAGGTCGACTCCGGGAGGGTGAGGCTGACGGGTCCGAGCGGACCGATCGGGTGGGGCAGCCCGTGAAGCAGTGCGGCACTCTGGTGACTCACGGCTGACCCCTCCACCGAGGCCGCAGCCGCACGAGACATCGCGAGGTGCAGCTCCCTCGGCGAGAGCTCGACCCACGCTTCGCGCACCGCGTAGAGACTGGGCGCCACCGGGATGATCTGCCGACGCCTCACTGCACCCGCGATGCTGGTGCTGCTCAGGCCTGCGGCGCGGGCCTGCCGCGCAAGGAATGGTTGAGGGAGGGCCTGCCACGCTGATTCGGGGATGGTCCGCATGCGATGACCGTGGAGGAGTCATCGGGTCACCACCATCGTCAGCCGCGCGCAGTGTGGACGAGGGGTCCAGTCGTCGAGAGCTGTGGATGCGGCTCCCCGTTCAGTGCCATCTGAGCCGTCGCGACAGCACGAGCCTGCCGACCCTGCCGACTTGTTGCGGACTGGTCGTCACCGAACCCGCGAAAGGGGACCGACGTGACGACCAGGACGCAACAAGTGCGGGACAGGTGTGGGGGCCGCGACGGGTGTGGGGGCCGGGAGTCCCAGGGGCCGGGTCAGACGAAGACGTTGATGATGAAGAAGCTGGCGGCGGCGACCAGGCCGGCACCGGGGAAGGTGAGCACCCAGGCGCCGACGATGTTGCCGGCCACGCCCCACCGCACCGCCGACAGACGCTTGGTGGCGCCGACGCCCATGATCGCCGAGGTGATCGTGTGGGTGGTCGAGATGGGGGCGCCGAACGCCATGCCCGCGACATACAGGATCGAGGCGGCGGTCGTCTCCGCCGCGAACCCCTGCGGGGGGTCGAGGTGGATGATGCGGCGGCCGAGGGTGCGCATGATCCGCCACCCACCGGCATACGTGCCGAGGGAGATCACGATGGCACTCATGAGGAGCACCCAGAGAGGGACCCGGTCGCCGCTGTAGTGGCCACCCACGGTCAACGCGAGGACCACGACACCGGCGGTCTTCGCGGCGTCCTGGAAGCCGTGGCCGAAGGCCATCGCTGCCGCCGAGGCGGTCTGGGCGTAACGGAAGCCGCGCGAGACCTTGCCCGGCTGGGCCCGGCGGAACAGCCACAGGATCAGCGTCATGACGAGGAAGCCCAGGGCGAGCCCCACGATCGGCGAGAGGATCATCGGGATGATGACCTTCTCGAAGATGCCGGCCCACTTCACGTGCGCGCCGGCGGCCAGAGCGGCACCGCCGAGGCCTCCGATGAGGGCGTGCGACGACGACGACGGCAGGCCGAACCACCACGTCAGCAGGTTCCAGCCGGTCGCCCCGATCAACGCGGCGGCACAGATGACCAGGCCCTCGTTGCCCTGGGGGGCTTCGATGATGCCCTTGCCGACGGTCGCAGCGACCTTGCCGTACTTGTAGACGATCAGCCCGCCGACGAGGTTGGCGATCGCCGCCATCACCAGGGCGACGCGGGGGGTCAGCGCGCGCGTCGAGACCGAGGTCGCGATCGCGTTGGCCGCGTCGTGGAAGCCGTTGGTGTAGTTGAAGCCCATCGCCAGGGCGATGACGATTCCTACCGGAAGCCAGTCCATGGGGTGGCTCAGGACTCCTTGACCGCGATGCTCTCGACCTTGTGGGCCACCTTCTCGAAGGCGTCAGCGGCGGCCTCGAGCTCCTCGACGACCTCCTTGAGCTTCATGATCGTGAGGGTGTCTGAACCGAAGTCACCGTTGAACAACCCGGCCAGGAGGCGGCGGTAGATCTGGTCGGCCTGGTTCTCGAGGCGGTTGATCTCGATCCAGTAGCCGGACAGGTCCTTCATCGACCGCAGTCGGGGCATCGCGTCGGCGGTGAGCTCGGACATCCGCGCCAGCACCTCGACCTGGTCGGACACGCCGGCCGGGAGGTCGCCGATGCGGTAGAGCACGATGAGGTCGACCGCGGCGTCCATCATGTCCATGCAGTCGTCGAGCGTGGACGCCAGCCCGTGGATGTCCTCACGGTCGAACGGCGTGATGAACGAGCTGTTCACCTTGCGGATGATCTCGTGCGTCGCCTCGTCGGCGTCGTGCTCGATCTCGCGCATCCGCGTGGCGACGGCTTCACGCTCCGACGGGTCGACGCCCAGCAGCGTGGTCAGCTCGCGGGAGCCGAGCACGAGGTAGGAGGCGGACTTGGCGAACAGTTCGTAAAAACTGTTCTCCTGGGGGGTGAGGCGAAAGCCCACGGTTCTCTCCGGTCACGCAAGGGGGGATGGCCGTGGACGATGCTACGGGCAAGCACGCGTCAAAGCGCAACTCGGCAGCTGCAACCGCGCCGTCAGGGCACCCTGCTCAGGCGTTGAGCCGCTTCCCGGCCCGGTGCGGGCGCGCGGCACCCTGCGTGTCCTCAGCGGACTTCTGGTGCCCGCGTTCGATCCCGAGGGCCTCGTCGATCTCGTCCTCGGTCAGTGGTCGCTCGATGGCGGACGCGGCCACGACGAGGTCACCGACAAGCTCGATCTCGTTCTGCAGCGCATCATCGGTGAGGTCTGCACCGGCGGCGCGCGGGTCGGTGGTCATGGGTTCAACGCTAACGGAGCGGCGAGCGAACGAGGCATCCAGTTTGCTATCTCTTGACCCGCCATGCCCCGGAACCACCCACTTGGGTCATGCGACCCTCATCATGACTAGTCCTAACCGGCTATGCCGAATGATGGCCGCGGGGGGCCAACGACCACTGCGGGGTGGGTATGCCGCGAGGGCGGCTCACAGCCCCGCGGCACCAGCGCTGGCGCTCCCTGGGAGACACCCCGGAGAGGCGCTGGGGACGCCACCACACGGCATACCGACGTGGACGGGAGGTGAACAGTGTGCGCGTCGGGCCGGGAGCGCCTCACGGCGCGTGGCCGCTCGTAGCGGCTTCAGTTGGGACCCGGGGCTACCGCGGCCCGACGCACGTCCGACTGTAACCCGGGTGGCCCCGATGTTGTTCCCCGAGACCGATGTTTGCCTGCGGGCAAGAGGCCGTTCAGATGAGTTCGCCGGCGTGCCACAGCCGGGCCCCGACCTCCAGGTCGTCGGCCGTCGACAACATCGACGCGGCTCGACGGGTCTGGGCGCTCGCTGCCTCGGGGTCGTGCGCATCGGTGGTGTGGGCGCGGTCGGCCCGGCCCGCCGCGACGACCCGGCAGAACGCGGCAGCCCGCTGCAACGCCACCGCGAAGTCGCCGGAGAACACCCCACGCAGGATCGAGTCGGTGAGCTCGCGCAGCTCGGCGGGCCCGGGCGGTTCGGCCACACCGGCCACCGCGTGGTTGACGTCGGTGAACCGGATGCCCGCGGCGTAGTCGGCGCTGGCCTCCTCGGGACTGCGCTGCACCCACTCCCTCAGCGCGTAGAGCCGCCAGAGCGCGCCGGGCAGGCTGCGAGGGGGCCGGTCGGCCCACAGCTCGGCGACGGTGGACAGCCCCAGCTCGTCGACGAGGGCGACCAGCCGCGCCGTGAGGGCCGGGTCGTCAGTGGCGCGGCCAGTGCCGACGAGGACCGCCGCAGTCTCGTGCGCGATCTCGGTCACCTGCGCGGGGTCGGGGACCATGCCTCCCTGCGCCTCCATCGCCATGGGGCTGAAGAAGGCTGGGCGGCGGGGACCGGGGCGACCGCTGGGCTCGTTTTTCATCAGGCCCAGTCTCTCAGGTGGCGCCGACGACGGCCGGTCGAACCAGCCCAGCCCGATGGCCGCGACCGAACCAGCGCCGGCGAGCCGACCCGTCGATGACGCTCAGTCGAACAGCTCGCTGAGGAAGGACTTCCTGCGGCGCTGGCCGTAGCCGTGCTGCCCGCCATACGGAGCCTTCGACGTCGCGCCGTAGGGCGTCTCGTAGCCCTGAGCCGGCTGCTGCTGCCACGCGCCCTGCTGAGGCGGCTGCGGGACGGGCTGCTGCTGCGGCGGAGCTGCCGCGGCAGGCTGCTGGTGCCAGGCGTTCTCGGCAGCCACGAGGGCTTCGAGCTCCCCGCGGTCGAGGAACAGGCCGCCACAACCTGTGCACTGGTCGACGTGGACCTGGTTGCGCTCGTAGTTGCGCATGTCGGAACCACACTTGGGACAGGTGAGGGTGCTCATGTCGGGCCAACGGCCCGGGCCACGAGCGGGTTCCGAACGGCATGGAGGGCGGTGCTGCCCAGCCGTTAGTCTGTGGCCGGTTCGGCACAGCGCGGTATGCCGCGTGGCCGGCGAGGGCCTCTAGCTCAATGGTTAGAGCTGCGGACTTTTAATCCGTAGGTTGTGGGTTCGAGTCCCACGGGGCCCACCAGTGTTTTGTATGACTTCGCCTGATGCTTGACGTTTGGGCTTCGGTTGATGCCTGACAGTGTTTCGGTTGATGGTTGACACCTACTTCGGCTGATCCTTGACACTCCCTTGATGAGGGAGATGAGCGTGGCGGGGCAGAGATACCAGACGGCCTCGGCCGTTATCGGTGGCCGCCGCTAGGTGACGACCGCGGGGTGACGGCCGTGGGCTGTCAGTCGTGGGCCAGGATTCGTGCGGTCGGGAGCCGGCTCAGCAGGAAAGCTGGCACGAGGCTTACTGCGGTTGCGGCGGCGACTGCTGTCACGATGGCCAGCGCGGCGAGACCCAGGGTGGCGATCGTGATGGGCCCGATGAACAGCGCCGTCCCTAGCAAGGCGAGGGCTGCGCCGATGGTCGCGCCGGTGAGGCCGATGGCCGTCGCCTGTGCCATCAATGCGACGCTGAGGGCGAGGTCTGTCCAGCCGGTTGCCCTCAGCACGGCGAAGGAGGGTGCGTCCTCGGCGAGGGCCAGGAGCAGCACGGTCGCCACGGCAACGACCCCCAGGACTGCAAGGACGACGGCCGCGGCGATGTCAGGTCCGCGTACCTGGAGAGCGACAGCGTCCCCAAGGAACGAACCGACCACCGCACCGTTGAAACTACTCACGATGATGACCAAGGCGAGGGCCGAGGCGACCGCCACGGCGACGGCCAGCGCGCCGACCATCGCGCGACCGCGTCGGCTGTTGGTCATCATCAGGCCCAGGGTGACAGGACCGGAAAGCGAGAGTCGGGTGGTCCTTTCACGACGTCCGACCTTGGGCCTCAAAGCGTCGATGGGCGCGGTCTTGCTCGCGTCATAGGTCGCGGCCAGCCCTGGGATCAGCGCAAGAGCCGCCCCCAGTGGGACCGCCAAGGCGCCTTGCCGCCCGGTGATGTCGATCTCCAGGGCGCGGGCGAGCGGCCAGGAGGCGAGGGCGGCGAGGGCTCCGGCGCCGATTCCGAGCAGTGCGAGCTCAGTGGCGAGGAGGGACCCAAGCCGCCGGTGCGGCCAGCCGATGCACGCCAGCGTCGCCAGCTCGCGCCTACGGGAAGCGACGGCGGCGGCCGAGGTCAGGGCAACCGTGAGGGCGCTGGAGATCAGGATGACGATGGACAGGACCAGGCTCTTGACGTCCAGCGACTCGCTGATGGCAACGGCCACGCCCTTCTTCGTCCACTGTTCGTTGAGGGTCAGAGCTGGGGTGCCCGAGGGAGTCGCGGGAAGGTCTACCTCACGGTTCTGCAGCGAGGCCCCGATGGTGACGTCGACCTGCAGGCCAGTGCGGGCCTCGATGGTCTGGGCGACTTGCCGGATCTTCTCCCGATCGACCGGCCCCAAGCCGGTGATCCCGGCGACCCGGACCCGCACGCTCGACACCGGGGCTTTGTGGTTCAACCCGGCGAACGTCCTCCACAGGAGCGGTAGGGCCTTGAGACTGACGAGCATGGCGGGCGGCGACTGGACGTACCCGGTGGGGTTGAGGTCGGAGCGCAGGGGCTTGTCGCCGAGCGCGGCGCGGGAGGCGGCGTCGGCTCCGAGCAGCGTTGGCGGGCGGTAGGTCTCGAGGGGGACCTGGTTGAGCCGGGATGGTCGGGGTAGCCGGTCAGGGTCGTACGTGCCGATGACGTTGAACGCGACGAGCGTCGAGGTGTCTGTCCTTGGCTGGCCGGTGACCGACCGGTAGCCGGTGTCGGTCGCGCTGGTCGGCATCGGCACGAACCCGCCCGTGCCCTCGCCGAGTCGCCAGGCTTTCGGATCGAAGGGGACCCCCTTGGGCAGCAGGGGGTTCGTCTTGGTGTAGGTCACATCGCTTGGCTGGATGAACGATGAGATGAAGAGACTCTCGTCGACGGGCCCGGCTGCTTCCCCTGGTGGCTCGACGAGCACGTTGCTTCGGTATGCCTCCGCTGCGTCCCGGGACAAAGTCGCGACTGTGCCTGCCGGTTCTGCCGCCAGAACCAGGCGTCGCCGGGACGCGGCGTCGGGGGTCGCAAGGACCTGGTCGGTGGTTGCCGCTGTCAGCTCCTCGACCTTGATGGTGGCCTGGTAGTCGAACGGCAGCTCGTCGGCCATGATCGCGGTCACCGTCGAGATCGGCGCCGGCCCTGCATGGGACACGGCTATTGCATCGCGGCCGGTCAAGGCCCTGCCGTCGGTGATGGCGTGGCCCAGTCCGGTCAGTTTCGCCTCGGCCACAGGGTCGATGGCCTCGACCGTGAGCGGGAGGCTGAGCAGGATCTCGAGCCGTTGGCTGCCATCGGCTCCCCGGTCAACACTCCAGCATTGCTCCTTGAACGACTCCGCCGGACTCTGCGCTTGGTCCTCCGGGGCGGACGGCAGGCAGGCGGTAACCGTGGTACCCGCACGCTTCTCCACCGACGCCCCGACTGCGTCGGGGGGACCGTCGGCCGGTGGGTCGAGCATGGTCAGGGGCGACTTCGTCAGGTAGACGTACCCGTGCTGGTTCGAGGTGCTCGCGGTCCCGTTCCGCGATGATCCGTTGAGGGAGTATCGGACCATGGCACGGTCCTTGCCCTTCAGCACCGCCCGGACGTCCACCGGTATCAGGATGTTGCGCATCGTCTGTCCGAGGACTGCGACCGGGGCGGCCACGTCGACTCCGGGCACCGTCGCGATCTGCCGGACTTGTTCCATGCGTATGCCGCCGTAGCTGCCGGCGAGGAAGTTCGGCCTCACGAGGCCGGCTGACTGCTCAAGAGGTCCAGCGGTGCCTCGTGGACGAACGAGGATGTCGTAGGTGGATCGGTAGTTGTTGGCAACCGTCTGGGTGACCTGCAGCTGCTGGGTGGTCACAGTTCCGGTCAGGATGACGAAGCTGGCGACGGCCACGAAGATGGCGCAGGCTGCGGCCGTGGTGCGCTGCCACGAGCCCCGCAGGTGGGCGACAGCGAACCGGAAGAGGGCGTTCATGGGGCGAGGTCGCCCGTGGCGAGCTTGTCGAAGCGAACCCGACCGTCACGCACGGCGATGATGGCGTCGCAGCTTCTCGCGACGGTCGTGTCGTGGGTGGCGATGACCAGCGTGGTGTTGAAACGGCCTTGCACCTCGGCAAGCAGCTCCAGGATGTCGTCGGCGGTCGCTGAGTCGAGGTTCCCTGTGGGCTCGTCTGCCAGCAGGAGGGCGGGACGGACCACGAGAGCTCGGGCGATCGCGACCCTCTGCTGCTGGCCACCGGAGAGCTGCCCGGGTCGAGAGGACGCTCGCCCGGCGAGGCCCACCGCTTCGAGCATCTCCTGCGCCCGGGCGCGCCGCTCCGTTGCGGGGCAACGCCCCACGAGGGGAGCGATGACGTTGTCCAGGACTGTCAGGGCCGGGACCAGGTGGAACTGCTGGAAGACGAACCCGATCGTCGACCGGTACTCGGACAGCTGACGCCGCCCAAGCGCGGTGACCTCGACGTCCCCGACGAAGATCCGACCTTCATTGGGGACGTCGATGGCTCCCACGAGATGGAGCAGCGTTGACTTGCCCGAGCCCGAAGGACCCACGAGAGCAGTGCGTTTGCCGTCGGCGATGTCGACGGTGACGTCATCGGCAGCCATCAGCTCTGAGCCGTCGCCAAGCCGGTAACGCTTCGACACATGTTCGAAGCGAATTGCACCGCGCACTAGTCCCCCTGGCCATCGTTTCGATCGAATCGACGCCGCCGCAGCTCAAGCCCCAGCAGTTACCTACTTCCCCGCATGACGAAGGTTCCCAAGGCGGCCTTGACACTCCGAACACTCATGAGGTTGCCCCTTGCGTTGTGCTTGTCGCCCACCCCAGAGCCGCCGCTCGAGGGATTACCGGGGCGAGCCGCTCGTCGTTGAGCGGCAACTGAGGGACGCGCTTCCACGCGCATGGTGACGCCGGCACGCGGGCCGCACGTGACCATCGAGCACCTCGAGAAACATCGCGCCGCGGATCGCCGTCGATCTACCGGCCCACCCTCCCCCGGCGGCCGTCCAGAGGCCGGCCGGCGCTAGCTCTGACAGGGCTGCCCGGAGTTGGGTCTCATCCCATGCTGGCGGGGCCGTCGAGGAACATCGGCAGGGCCTCGTCCACGCCGGAGACCCGGCCCTCGCCCTTCTGCGTGTTGGCGCGCGCAAGCTGGCGACACCGAGCGCCTCCCCGGTGGGGAGGAAGACACCGACTCGTGGCGACTTGGACTCTGGGGCGCCTCCCGATTAGGCACGCCAGGGCGACGGTCGCGGCATACCCCCGGCACTTCGGGCCACCGGTGCCGCATCGGCAGCGCCACCACGGGGTCGAGTGCGACAGGGGTGGCCAGAAGTGCGGTCACGCCATGGGGGTCTCGGCGGGCGGCAGGGAGGCTGTAGCCTTTAGTTAGGTAAGCCTTCCCTTGTCGGCGCAGGACGCGTCGCGGACGACCCCCAGGAGTACTGACGTGGCCCTTCGACGTTCCATCCTCGCGGCACTCGGCGTGGTGAGCCTGATGGCCATCACCGCGTGCAGTGACGGCACGCTCGAAGCCGGCAAGCAGCTCGACCCCGAGAAGCTCACGATCTACAGCGCCCAGCACGAGAACCTCACGCAGGCGTGGGCCGAGAAGTTCAAGAAGGACACCGGGATCGACGTGCAGATCCGCTACGGCAACGACTCGTCGATGGGCAACCAGATCGTCCAGGAGGGCGCCAAGTCCCCCGCCGACGTCTTCCTCACCGAGAACTCCCCCGCGATGACGACCGTGCAGGACGCCGGGCTGCTCGCGCCGGTCGACGCCGCCACGGTCGCCCAGGTGGGCAAGGCCTACGTCCCGTCGAGCGGTCAGTGGATCGGCATCGCGGCGCGCTCCACGGTGCTCGTCTACAACCCGGGCAAGATCTCCGAGGCCGAGCTGCCGAAGTCGATCATGGACCTGCAGGACCCGAAGTGGAGCGGCAAGTGGGGTGCCGCGGCTGGCGGCGCCGACTTCCAGGCCATCGTCTCCGCGATCGTCGCGACCGAGGGCGAGACCAAGGCTGCGGCCTGGCTCAAAGGCCTCAAGGACGGCGGCAAGATCTACCAGAACAACATCGCCGTGATGAAGGCAGTCAACGCCGGCCAGGTCCCGGTCGGGATCATGTACCACTACTACTGGTACCGCGACCAGGCCCTCACCAAGGCCGGCAGCAAGAACACCAAGCTGCTCTACTTCCGCCACCAGGACCCCGGCGCGTTCGTCAGCCTCTCCGGCGGTGCGGTCCTCAAGGCGAGCAAGCACGCCGCCAACGCCCAGAAGTTCCTGGCGTTCGTCACCAGCCCCGAGGGCCAGAAGCTGCTCGCCAGCAGTGACGCCAAGGAGTACGCCGTCGGCAACGACGTGGCGTCCGACCCCGCCCTCGAGCCGCTGTCGTCCCTCGAGGCGCCCGACCTCGACCCCGCCAAGCTCAATGGACCCAAGGTCATCGAGCTCATGACGAAGGCAGGCATCCTCTAGGTGGCCCGGTCCGTCAGGGGGTCGACCTCCCCCGTCCCCGTCGTGGTCACCAGCCTCGCGGTCGCCGTCCTCTGCCTCCTGCCGCTCGGGGTCGTCGTGGCCGCGAGCATCGACGTGGGCTGGGACGCCGCTCGTACCCTCCTGTGGCGCCCGCGGGTCGCAGAGCTCCTGCGCAACACCACCGCCCTCGTCGTCCTGACCGTGACCGCGACGACCCTCCTGGGTGTCACCGCCGCCTGGCTCGTCGAGCGGACCTCGCTCCCCGGTGCCCGGGTCTGGCGGGTGCTCATGGTGTGCCCGCTCGCGGTCCCGGCCTTCGTCAACAGCTACGCGTGGGTCACCATCAGGCCCGACCTCGAGGGCCTGCGGGGGGCGGTCCTGGTGACCACCCTCTCCTACTTCCCCTTCGTGTTCCTCCCGGTCGCAGCAGCCCTGCGCAGCCTCGACCCGACGGTGGAGGAGACCGCCCGGTCGCTCGGCCTCGGCCCCTGGCGAGGGTTCGCCCGGGCGGTCCTGCCCCAGCTGCGCCATGCCACGCTCGGCGGGATGCTCTTGGTGTCACTGCACCTGCTGGCCGAGTTCGGCGTGCTGGCGATGCTGCGCTTCCCGACCTTCACCACGGCCATCCTCGAGCAGTTCCAGGTTGCGTTCAGCGACAGCGCCGGCAGCCTCCTCGCCCTGGTCCTCATCGCCCTGTGCCTGGGGCTGCTCACCGCCGACCAGCTGCTGCGTGGCACGAGCCGCCAGGCCCGGGTCGGCCGCGGCACCTCGCGTCGTGCGGTGCCCGCGGCCCTGGGGCGGTGGACGGTGCCCGCGCTGGCCCTCATGGGACTGCTCACCGTGCTGTCGCTGGGAGTCCCCGTCGGGAGCCTCGCCAAGTGGCTCGCGGCCGGAGACCCGACCTTCGACGCCCGCACCTGGGTCGTGACGGTCGGCAACACCGTCGGACTGGCCGTCGTCGCGGGCCTGCTCACCGTCGTGGCCGCCTTCCCCGTGGCGTGGTTGATCAGCCGGCGGCGGTCTTGGCTGAGCATCCTCACCGAGCGAGCCACGTATGTCGCGTCGTCGCTCCCCGGGGTCGTCGTCGCCCTGGCGCTCGTCACCTTGACCATCCGGTACGCGCGCCCCGTCTACCAGACCAGCATCGTGCTCATCGCGGCATACACGATCTTGTTCATCCCGCGCGCGATGGTGAGCATCCGCGCCTCCATGGCGCATGCGCCCGAGGAGCTCACCCAGGCGGCTCGCGCGTTGGGGGCCGGCCCGGCGAGGGCGTTCGCGCGGGTGCTGCTCCCGCTCACCCTCCCGGGCGCGCTGGCCGGGTTCGCGATGGTGTTCATCGCCGTGTCGACGGAGCTCACCGCGACGCTCATCCTCGCGCCCACCGGGGTGCGCACCCTCGCCACGGCGTTCTGGAGCGCGAGTGAGAGCATCGACTACGCGGGCGCCGCGCCGTATGCGGCCGCACTCATCCTCGTGTCGACGCCCGTGACGTACCTGTTGCTGCACCGTTCCGATGAGGAGCCCGACCTGTGACCACGCTTCTCGTGCGCGGCGTCCGAGCGTCCTACGGCAGCACGGAGGTGCTGCACGGCATCGACCTCGTCGTGCCCTCCGGCTCGACGACCGCCATCCTCGGGCCGTCCGGCTGCGGCAAGACCACCCTGCTGCGGGTGGTCACCGGTTTCCAGCCGCCCACCAGCGGATCGGTCGTCCTCGACGACGAGACGGTGGCCGGCGACGGCTCGTGGACGCCGCCGGAACGCAGGCGGATCGGCTACGTGGCCCAGGAAGGCAACCTCTTCCCCCACTTGTCGATCGCGGCCAACGTGGCCTTCGGCCTCCCCAGGTCCGAACGCAAGGACACCGGCAGGGTCGCCGAGCTCCTCGGCCTCCTCGGCCTCGACCCCGGACTCATGGGCCGGCGCCCCGACCAGCTGTCGGGCGGCCAGCAGCAGCGGGTGGCCATCGCCCGCGCGCTCGCGCCGCGGCCGCGGCTCGTCGTGCTCGACGAGCCGTTCTCCTCGCTCGACACCGGTCTGCGCGCCGCGACGCGCGAAGCGGTGGCGGAGGCCCTGCGCCACGAGCGGGTCACCGTCGTCCTGGTCACCCACGACCAGGCCGAGGCGCTCTCCTTCGCCGACCAGGTGGCGATCATGCACGAAGGTCGCCTCTCCCAGGTGGGGACGCCACTGCAGGTGTATGGCGCGCCGGCCGACCGCCGCTCGGCGGAGTTCCTCGGCGAGGCCCAGTTCGTGAGCGGCGTCGTGAGCGGCGACGGGACGAGCGGTGACCGGGTGGCCTGCGAGCTCGGTGAGCTGCTGCTCGACACTCCGGCCACCCCGGGACCGGTCGACGTCCTGGTGCGTCCCGAGCAGCTCCGGCTGGTCAAGACGCCCGGAGGCCGTCGGGCCCAGGTCGTGTCGACGACCTACTTCGGCCACGACGCACTCGTCACCGTCGACCTGCTCGGGGCAGACGGTCGTCCCGGCCTGCGACTGACGGCCCGTGTGAACGGGCTGGAGGCGCTGCCCGCCGGCACCCCGGTGGCCCTGGACGTGGTCGGACCGGTGCGCGCCTTCGTCGGCGGTCAGGCCGTGACGGTGTCGAGCCCGGGCTGAGCCGGGCGCGCCGGTCGACGTGACCCGGTGCCTCGGCGCAGGCGCGCCACCGCCGCCCGCGCCGCTGCCGTGCAGACGCTGGAGGCCCAGCCCCAGGCCTTCCAGTAGGCCAACCCCACGACCAACGACGCCACGACTGCGAGACCGGAGTTCACGGGCATCACGTGCGGGTACACGACGAAGTGGGTCAGGTAGACGAAGAGCGACGCAGAGGCGACCGCCGACAGCCCCTTGACCGACCACGCCGGCACCGGGACGGCAGGCAGCCAGACGAGCAGCAGGACACCGGCGACGACCGTCGCCTCACGCCCGGGCATGTTGGTCCAGAACCCCGGGAGCGTCAGCACCGGGATGAGCGAGACGAGGAGCCGCTGGGCGGTGGTCGTCGCCCGGCTGACAGCCCACCCCGTCGCGAACAGCCAGACCAGGACCAGGGCGTTGGCCCCGCGGTAGGGGCCCGCATCCGGGATCACCACGGCATACCTCGTCAGCAACCCGAGGCCCACCAGGGCCATCGGCACCGCGAACGGGTAGCGCCGCTCCAGCCGGTCGAACCCGGGCACGAGGCACAACAGCGCCGATCCGAGCAGCAGCGCCACCAGGGCCTCGATGAACCAGAAGTGCCAGTGCGGCGACCAGCGGGACCAGTCGCCCAGCACCTGGTTGAGCATGAGGACGTTCCGCCAGTCGTAGGTGCCCACGACGAGCGCGACGACGCCGATCCAGAGCGCGCTGGGGGCCCAGATCCGCGCGGCACCCCGGACGATCCCAGCAGCTCGCTCGCGGGCTGGCCGGGCCGTGAGCTGGAAGCGGGCGAGGTTGTAGCCCGCGATCACGAGCAGGGTGTGCGCGCCCCCGGGCAGGTCGGCGAGCTTGGTGTGGTTGGCCAGGATGAGGATGACCGCGAGCGCCCGGATGGCGACGTTGGTCTCGAGCCGCCGCCAGCGGGGTCGCTGGCGCGCGGTCGGCTGCGTCGCGAGGGCGTCCACGAGCTCGGCGGGGGTCAGCCGCTGCCACTGGTCGGGGAGCACGCCGAGCAGCTCTTCCAGGCGGACGGAGACCTCGACGTAGGAGAGCGAGTCGCCGCCGAGGTCCACGAAGCTGGTGCGGGCGCTGGCGTCGGGGCGACCCAGGAGGGTGCGGTAGAGGCTGACGACGAGGGAGCACCGGTCGGCGCCGTCGGCGTCCACCGGGGCGGGGACGGCGTCGAGCTGGCTTCGCATCGCGACGTAGTCGGGCTTGCCCGTGGACAGGACGGGGATCTCGCACCCGTCGAGGACCACGACCGCGGTCCGTGGGAGGCCGTGGCGCTCGGCCGCGACCGCGAGCAGCGCCCCGGCGTGGTCGGGCCGCGGGGTGACCAGACCGAGGCGGCCGTCGAGGTCGACGCACCGCACCGGGCTGCCGTCGTCACCGAGGTCGCGCTCGAGGTGGTCGAGGTCGAGCCGCAGGCCGAGCACCTTGGCGACGCGGCTGCGGCGGCCGACGACCCGCACGACGCCGGCCTCGTCGACCGTCCCGAGGTCGCCGGTGTGGAGCTCGTGCACCTCACGCCCGCGGGCCAGGTCCTCTGCGGAGGTCGCGTAGCCGAGCATGACGTTGGGCCCGGTGTAGACCAGCTCACCCACACCGGCCGGGATCGCCGTCGCCCCGACCTGCGGGCCCAGCGGCTCGACCCGGAACGCCCCGCCGGGAACGGCGAGGCCCACCGCGTCGGGGTGCGTCGTCGCCAGCGCCGGCGGCAGCACCGCCATCCGTGCGGTGGCCTCGGTCTGCCCGTACATCGTCGAGAACCGCCAGCCGCGCTCGGCGGCGAGCGCACGGAACCGGGCCGCGGTCGCAGCCGGCAGCGCTCCGCCGGCCTGCGTGAGGCTGCGCACGCCCGGCAGGTCCAGCTCGGCCAGGCCGACGCGATCGAGGAGCTCGTAGGTGTGTGGCACGCCGGACAGCCCGGTCGCCCCCGACCTCCGGAAGAGCTCCCAGTAGCAGGGGTCGACCACCGAGTAGTCACTCAGGACGAGGCTGGCCCCGCAGGCCAGGTGGCTGTGCACCACGGACAACCCGTAGCTGTAGTGGACCGGCAGCGTGGCCATCGCGCGGTCGTGCTCGGTCAGCGACAGCGCCTCGACGATCGAGGTCGCATTGCTGTCGAGGTTGTCGTGCGACAGCCGCACCAGCTTGGGTGACCCGGTCGACCCCGAGGTCGTGAGCAGCAGCGCCAGGTCGGGGTGCAGGTCGTGCTCGGGCGCGTCGGGCCGGGGTGTCACGGTCCACGTCGAGCCGGTCCGCTGGACGACCGTCCCCGGGCGGTAGCGCCGGACCAGCCCCTCGACGTGGTCGGGGCGGTCGCCGGGCGCGAGCAGCACGACGTGCCCGCGGCTCAGGGCGGCGAGGTAGGTGACCAGCCAGTCGACCGAGTTCTCCGCGGCGACGAGGACCAGCTGCCGGGTGGCCGACAGCCGCTCCGCTTCCTCGCGCACGGCACCCGCCAGGTCGACGTAGGTGAGGTCACCCCCCGGGGCGACGACGCACGGCCGGTCCCCCCACTCCTCGAGCCGCTGCAGGAAGCCGGCCGTGGGTCGAGGAGAGGGGGGCCGCGGGTCGACCCCGCGCCCTGCGCTGTCCGTGACGTACGCGAGTGACACGCGGCGACTATATTAGGGTTGGCTTACCTAACCAAGTCGGGCCCGGAGCCGCTGGTCCAGCGAGCGCCGGTGCCGGCGCCTCAGCCGCTTGCTGGGGTGGGGATCCACAGGACAGGCTGCCCATCGGCGCCCACGACCCACGAGCGGTTGTTGATCGCCGAGGGCGCCGTGACGACCGAGAACGGCGGCGCAGCCATGCGGGGAAGGATCACCGGGCTGCGTCGGACGGGGTTCCACACGAACGCGGTCGCCCGCCCGGACTGGTCGTCCCAGTAGCCGACGACCTGGCCGAGCTCGTTGATGCCGGTCGCGTGGCTGAAGACGTCCGGCACCCCCGGGAGGGTGGACATCCGCGACGTCCTCGGGTCCCACCGGAAGGTGCGGTCGGTGAAGTCACCCACGTTGTTGGTGAACCCGACGACCTCACCTCGGTTGTTGATGCCCGTCGCGAAGGAGACCACGCTGTTCGGCAGGACGCCAAGGTCCCGCATCTGCCCGGACCACGGGTCCCAGCGGAACGCGTGCGCGAGGAACTGGCTGGTGCGCGCCCAGCCGACGATCTGGCCGAGGTCGTTGACCGCAGTTGCCGAGGACGACTCCCCACCGAGGGTGCCCAGGTCGGACATGCGGCGGCTGCGCGGGTCCCACCGGAAGGCATGGCTGGTACCGTCGGCCGTGTCGGAGTTGCCTACGACGACCCCGACGTTGTTGATCGCCCAGGCGGTCGAGGAGGACCCACCGAGCGTGCCCAGGTCGAGCGGCTGCTGGCTCCCGCGGTTCCAGAGCGTTGCGTGGCCAGCGGACCCGAAGTCCGAGGCGCCGACGATCTGGCCGAGGTCGTTCACCCCGTTGGCGACCGAGCGCACGCCGCCGAGGTCGGTCATGAGCCGGGTGCGGGCGCTCCAGCTGAACGCATGACCGCTCGACTCCCCGACGACGAGTCCGCGGTCGTTGATGTCGGTGATGCGCGCGTCGAACCCCAACGGGTGCTCCACATACCGGACCGAGGCGGGGTTGGCCCGGAAGGCGGTGACGTCTGCGGTTGCTGCCCCCGCGGCTTGCGGGATCATCGCCAGGGCAAGGGCGGCCGCCGCGCCGGCGGCGATCTTCACTGCGCTTGGTCGGGTCATGTGCGCGTCCTCTCCAGGTCCGGCACTCCACCGGGGCGCCGGTGAACGGCGAGCTGCCGCACCCCTCCACCAGAGCACTGGGTCAGTGATCGCCCACAGGGACCAAAGGCCCGCAACAGGCTGGTGCACCGTGGCACCGGCCCGTCTGGGTCAGCCGGAGTCGGTCAAACCAGCCGGAGCCGGTCAACCCAGTCGGAGTCGGTCGGCCGCCTCGAGCACCAGGGCGCCGAACTCCTCGGGGTACGTGAAGGGGTTGTTGTGCGACCCGGGCAGCACCACCGCACGACTGGAGTCACCGGCGCGGCGTGCGAGCAGGTCCAGCCAGTCGCGTGGGGCGAAGGAGTCCGCCTCCCCTGCCGTCACGGTGAGGGGCACGGTCAGGAGGCCCACCCGCTTGTCGGTCGGGTGCCGACGGCCGGACTGCACGATGCGGGCGAGGTCGGTGCGCACCCGGGCGACGTCCTTGAGCACGACGAGCTCCCTGGGAGGGTCCTTCAGGTATGCCGTGAGCGCGGCAGGGACGAGCCCGCGCAGGCGACGCTGCTCGGGCGTGAAAGTCGGCCCGCCCATCACGAGCGCCAGGGCGGGCCGGCTCCGCTGGACCCGGAGGACTGCCTCGAGAGCCACCTGCGAGCCGGTCGAGTGGCCGACGACGACGATCGGGCCCTCCTCCTGCCGACGCAGCCACGCATCGGCGAGCTCCGACAGGCCCGCGATGGTCGGGACCGCCCGCTGCGCGCCAGCGCCGGCGGAACCGCGACCACCGGCGGAACGACGACCGCCGGCGGAACGGCGACCGCGCCAGGCCAGGGCGTCCAGCAGCACCGTCTCGAGCCCCTGCGCTGCCAGGTGGCGGGCCAGCGGATGCAGGTAGCGGGGCAGGCCGAGACCAGGCACCAGCACTGCCATCCCCGACCGCGCCGGGTCGCGCGGACCACGGGGCGCGAGCTCCCCGGGCCGAGGCGTGAAGCGGTGGATCCGCAGCCAGGTGCCACCCACTCGCTCCCACTGGGTCGACTCGCCGACGTCAGCCACCGCGTGGTCACTGCTCATGGGTTGCGCTCCGCGGCTCGTGGGGGGCTGGGCTCGATGCTCCCCCAGACAACCACACGGGCGGTGCGACACTGGCTTGGTGAGCAACGTCGAGACCCGGCCACAGGAGACCGTCTGCCCCACCACGCCGCCGGCTGAGGGCGTCGAGCTCCTCGAGCCCCGTGACGTCCCTCTGGGCGGGCCTCGGGCGATGACGGTCCGGCGCACCCTGCCCCAGCGGCAACGCTCCCTCATCGGCGCCTGGTGCTTCGCCGACCACTACGGCCCGGACGACGTGGGGGCAAGCGGTGGCATGGACGTCCCGCCCCACCCGCACACCGGGCTGCAGACCGTGAGCTGGCTGTTCACCGGCGAGATCGAGCACCGCGACAGCCTCGGCTCCCACGCGCTGGTCCGTCCCGGCGCAGTCAACCTCATGACCGGCGGTCTCGGCATCGCCCACTCCGAAGTGTCCACACCGGGGACCACCGTGCTGCACGGCGCCCAGCTCTGGGTTGCCCTCCCCGAGGCGCACCGCAACGCGCCCAAGTCCTTCCAGCACCACGAACCGACCCCGACACGGGTCGGCGGCGCCATGGTGAGCGTCTTCCTCGGCAGCCTCGCCGGCCAGACCTCCCCGGTCGACACCTTCACCCCCCTGCTCGGCGCAGAGGTCACCGTCGACCCCGGTGCAAGCGTCGAGCTCGCCCTCGACGCGGCATACGAGCACGGCGTGCTGGCCGACAGCGAGGGGCTCACCGTCAACGGCACAGCCACGCCGCGCAGCCACCTCGCCTACCTCCCCACCGAGACGCCGGCGCTCAGGCTCGACAACACGGCCGACGCGCCGGCTCGCGTCCTCCTCCTGGGCGGCCCGCCCTTCGACGAGGAGATCGTCATGTGGTGGAACTTCGTGGGCCGCAGCCACGAGGACATCGTCGCCGCGCGTGACGAGTGGATGGCCCACTCGGCGCGGTTCGGCGAGGTCGAGGGGTATGCCGGTGAGGTGCAGCACCTGCCCGCGCCCCCCATCCCTGCTGTGCGAATCCGCCCACGGGGCAACGCTGCTCGCAGCAGCCGGGACTCGTGAGGCAGCGCTTCGCGAGTCGGCTGGGGTTCGGCGCGACCGGCGCCGCCGTGGGCCTGGTCCTCCTGCTGGGGCTCGGGCTGTACCTGCTGACGCCGCGCACCCAGGGCCTCGACGGCGAGTGGTCGGCCAAGGCCGTCGCCGGCTCGGTGGTCGCCGCTCGGGCCGTGGTCGGCGGTGGCAACACGGCCCTCGACCTGCGCACCGGCAAGACGGTCACCCTCGGGTCGGTGCACGGTGGCACGCCGTACGTCGCCGACGACCGCCTCGTGATCGCCAGCCCCGGCCGGGTCGACTCGGCGAGGCTCGACGCCACGGCCCGGTGGACGTGGCGGGCTCCCGCTGGCGCGACGGCCTCCCCCGTGGCGGCGAACGGCGGCAACACGACCGTGCTGACCTGCCGCCCCGAGGACACCTGTCGGCTGGTCGGCCTCGACCCTCAGGGCAAGGAGACCTGGTCGTCCGACGGCGTCGCCCCGCGGGACCCCCTCCCCTCCGGAGCGCTCCCCCGAGTCGACGCGGCCAGCGTGGGCGGAGGCGTGCTCGTGACCGACCCGGCGAGTGGCCGCGCGGCCCTCCAGCCCGGGAGGTCGTTCGTCGCGCTCCCCGACGGACCCGTCGTCACCGAGGTGGTGCAGGACGGCAGGTGCGTCATCGCCGCCTACGTCACGGCCGACCCGGCCTGGACCCGGGTGCTCCCGACCTGTCCTGCGACACAGACCCCACGCCTCACAGCCGATCCCACTGACGCGAGCGCGCTGACGGTCAGCTGGCCGTCGCTGACGGTGCGGCTCGACCTGGCCACCGGACAGCAGACCGCTCGCGCGGCTCCCCCCACCTCGGCCGCGGTCGTCGCACGATCCGGCGGGCTCACCGCGACCACCTTGCGGAAGTCGTTGCGCACCAACCCGTTTCGCTGGGGCAGGCAGATCGCCGTGCTGCAGCTGTGGGATGACCGGACCGGGGACCTGCGCGGCCAGGTCGTGTCAGATCGGCCCCTGAGCCTGCTCCGACTGGAGCGGACGTCCGTGGTGGTCCGGGACGGCGACGAGGTGATCCGCTACACCCGCTGAGGAGTCATGCTGGCCAGGACGCGCCCCGACCACGCCGGCCCACAGGGGTCGGGCGTGGTGGGCCGATGAGGCAGACTGACCACATGAGCCCCACCTCCGGCGGCCGCCCGGGCAACCGCCCCACTGGCGTCGCCGCCTTCGCCCCGATCATCGTCGCGGTCTGCGCGATCGTCATCGTGCGCGAGGTGGTCGCGGCACTGGTCCCGGACCTCAGCTCGTGGATCGCCTTCATCATCGCCCTGGTCGTCGGTTGGCTCGCCTACGCCGGCGTGGAGCGGCTCTCGAACCGCGGCCGCGACCGGTCCAACGGTCCGCGCGACCAGTCGTGAGCCCAGCCCCCACCGGTCCCGTCCTCGTCACTGGCTGCTCGTCGGGAATCGGGCTCGCCGCCGCGCAGGTTCTCCTCGACGCCGGTCACGTCGTCTACGCCACGGCCCGCCGCGCCGAGACCCTCACCCAGCTCGCCACCGCGGGCGCCCACGTCCTCACCCTCGACGTGACGTCCGAGGAGTCGATGACGGCGGCCGTGCGGGCGATCGAGGCCGAGCACGGCCGGGTCGGCGCGCTGGTCAACAACGCTGGTTACGGCGAGTACGGCACCATCGAGGAGACCGACCTCGACAAGGTGCGCACCATGTTCGAGACCAACGTGTTCGGCCTCGCCCGCCTGACCCAGCTGGTCCTGCCCGCCATGCGTGCGGCCCGCGAAGGACGCATTGTCAACGTGGGCTCCATGGGTGGTCGCTTCACCTTCCCCGTCGGTGGCTACTACCACGCGACCAAGTACGCCGTGGAGGCCCTGAGCGACGCCCTCCGGAACGAGGTGCGCGGCTTCGGCGTCGGCGTCAGCCTCGTCGAGCCGGGCCTGATCCGCACCGGCTTCGAAGGCACCGCGCTCGCCTCGGGCACCGCTGCCGCCCAAGGCAACTCACCGTATGCCGCGTTGCTGGCTTCCAGTGCCAGCAACACCACGGGCGGCTACGGCAACCGCCTGATCTCGGCCGGACCCGAGGCCGTCGGCAAGGTCATCCGCAGGGCGATCGAGTCCCGCCACCCCAAGCCTCGCTACATCGTGACGCCCACAGCCCGAGCGCTCATCGCCACCYGGGCCCTCGGCGGCGACCGGGTCTGGGACCTCATGATGCGGGCTCAGTTCAACACCTGACGGCTCGAGGCGGCAGTCCGCGCCCGCCCTAGACTCGAGCGCGTGGTCGCCGCTGTCGAACCCCTCACCGCACCCGTCGAGCCTGACGAGGCCCTGCGGCGCATCGCGTTCCTCCTCGAGCGCGAACGCGCCGGCACCTACCGCGTGGAGGCGTTCCGCAAGGCTGTCGTCACCGTGCGCGAGACGCCCGACGACGAGCTGCGGAGCCGGCACGAGGCGGGCACGCTGCAGGACCTGGCCGGGATCGGGAAGTCCACCGCAGCGGTCGTGGGCGCGGCCCTGGACGGTGAGCTCCCGGCATACCTGGAGTCCTTGCAGGACAAGGCGAAGCCGCTCGCCAAGGGCGGCGCGGAGCTGCTCGCGCGGATCAAGGGCGACTGCCACTCACACTCCAACTGGTCGGATGGTGGGAGTCCCATCGACGAGATGGTGCTGACCGCGGTCRAGCTCGGCCACGAGTGGCTGGTGCTCACCGACCACTCACCGCAGCTGAGGGTCGCGAACGGGTTGACGGCCGAGCGGCTCACGAAGCAGCTCGACATCGTCGAGGCCATCAACTCCTCGCTCGACGGGGAGTTCCGGCTGCTCAAGGGGATCGAGGTGGACATCCTCGACGACGGCTCCCTCGACCAGACCGACACCATGCTGGGCAAGCTCGACCTCGTCACCGCCAGCGTCCACTCGAAGCTGAGGATGAACAGCGCCCCGATGACCAAGCGGATGGTGGCAGCGGTCGCCAACCCTCGCGTCAACGTCCTGGGCCACTGCACCGGCCGACTCGTCGAAGGGTCACGGGGCATGCGACCCCAGTCAGACTTCGACGCACGGGCGGTCTTCGAGGCCTGCGCCGAGCACCACACGGCGGTGGAGATCAACAGCCGCCCCGAGCGCCGCGACCCTCCGGACGACCTCATCCGGCTCGCGATGGACCTCGGCTGCCTGTTCGCCATCGACTCCGACGCGCACGCGCCGGGACAGCTGGAGATGAAGGCCTACGGCTGCGAGCGCGCCGAGGCGCTGGGCATCGACCCGGACAGGATCATCACGACCTGGGACGTCGAGCGACTTCTGGAGTGGACTGCCTCCAGGGCGTGACGGAGAGGCTTGACGAACGGCAGAGTCCAATGTCTTAATGAGTTAAGTCATTGAGACAAAGGAGCCGTGATGGCCGTTGCACTGGCAGGACTGCTGTTCGTCCCCGTCGCCCTGGGGATCCTCGTCGCCGGGGTGATCCGGCTCGTCGACACGGTGCAGTCGCGCGGCGCAGCACGGGCCGCCCAGGCCCGCTCGCTGGCGGCCTCGGCCGCCACTGGGGTGGCCGGGTTCGCGGCCACCTTCGTCTGGCTGGGCTGGGCGAGCAGCCTCGACCTCGACCTGCGGCTGGCCACCCTTCCGGCTCTCGGCTGCACCGTCGCGGTGCTCACCGCGGCCGTCGCGGAGCTGACCTGGCCACGCCCCACGGGTGCGGTGCGCACCGCGAACCTGGGCGGTCGYCGAGCCACTCCACCCGCGTGGCTGCCCCGCCTGGTCGGGGTCGGTCTCGCCGCGACCGTCGCGGCGCTGGCGATCGGCACCCTGACCGCAGCCGGTGACGGGCGCTCCTTCGCCCGCCAGAGCGACGACGTCACCGCCGCCGGCAGCCCCTACCCGGGCTCCTCGTATGCCGTGGTGGTCGGGATCGCCATCGCCGTGCTCGCGGCGGCCACCTGGTTCGCCTGGGCGCGGGTCGATGCCCGGCCGGCGCTCGGCCCGCTCCACGAGGAGCTCGACGCCGCCGTCCGCAGTGTCTCCATGGTGCGGGTCCTGCGACCTGCCGCGGCTGGCTCCCTCAGCACCGCCGCCGGACTCTGGCTGACGATGGGGGCGACCGTCAACAGCGTGACCCAGAACCTGCGGATGAACGACGCGGGCAGCCCCCAACCGCCGTTCGACTGGGTGCAGGACCTCGGCTTCACCGCGACGGCGATCGGTCTGGCCTTGCTCCTGCTCGCCCTGGGCGCGCTCGGAGTGGGGAGCCCGCGCCTCCCCCGCCACGAGGCTGTGCCCGCCCCTGACACGATCAGGGCCGACGCGTGAGCGACCTGCTCGTCACCATCGACCTGGGGGCGGCCGAACCGCCGTACGAACAGGTGCGCGCCCAGCTGGCGGGGCTGATCGGCCGGGGCAGCCTTGGCGAGGGAGACCGGCTGCCGACGGTGCGCGCGCTGGCCGCCGACCTCGGGCTGGCGGTGAACACCGTCGCCCGCGCCTACAAGGAGCTCGAGGCCGAAGGACTGGTGACCACCCGCCGAAGGGCCGGCACCATCGTGGCTGCGGGTTCGCAGCCGCTCGACGTGGCTCTCAACCGCAGCGCCGCCGAGTACGCCATCCGCGCGGCGCGGGCCGGTCTCAGCGAGTCGGCCGCTGTCGACCTGGTGCGCGCCGCGTTGCGCGAGGCGCGCGCCTGACCCGGGCACGCCGCATACCCTCGGGTGCTCGGGGCGGGCACCGGGGGCCTCTGGCCACCGCACCCGGGGCAGCAGGCGCGGACCCGTTTTGGTTATCGGGGCGGTCTGCCCTTATGCTTTCGCGAGTCCTCGACGGATCCGCGCCTGGCGCTAAACGGCGGGGGGCCGTTGAACTGGTCCCCATCGTCTAGCGGCCTAGGACCCCGCCCTTTCACGGCGGTAGCACGGGTTCGAATCCCGTTGGGGATACGCAACACAGCACCACCTAGGCCCCGTAGCGCAGTTGGTTAGCGCGCCGCCCTGTCACGGCGGAGGTCGCCGGTTCGAGCCCGGTCGGGGTCGCCCACACGAAGGGCCCGCACGAGAGTGCGGGCCCTTCGGCATGTCCGGTGCTGTCACCGCCCGAGTCAGGCGCCTGAGGCGGGTCCGGAGCGCCCCCTCAGGCACCCGACCTCAGTCGGTGCTGACCTCGATGGCGATCTTGCCGCGGACGTGACCGGTCTGGCTCAGCTCGAACGCCTTCGCCGCGTCGGCGAGCTGGAACACCTCGGCGACCGGCACGGTCAGCTTGCCGTCGTCGGCGAGGTCGCCCAGGGCGGTCAGGTCGTCCGCGTTGGGACGCACCCACGCGGAGATGCCACCGGCCTCGGCCACGGTCCCGTCGGCGATCGACCCGTGTCGCCCACCGTCCTTGAGCACCGCCAGGGTGGTCTCCAGGACGCCGCCGACGAAGTCGGCCACGACGTCCACACCGTCGGTGGCGAGCTCACGCACGCGCTCGGCCAGCCCCTCGGCATACGACACCGGCTCGGCGCCCAGCCCGCGCAGGAACTCGTGGTTCGACTCGGAGGCGGTGCCGATCACGCGGGCGCCGAGCGCCTTGGCGATCTGCACGGCGAGGAGGCCCACGCCACCGGCGGCGGCGTGGACGAGGACGGTCTCGCCCTCCTTGAGCCCCAACCGCGCGAGCAGCTGGTATGCCGTGAGGCCGGCGAGCGGGAGCCCGGCCGCCTGGTGCCAGTCGAGTGACTTCGGCTTGCGGGCCACGGTGCGCACCGGCGCCGTGACGAGCTCGGCGAAGGTGCCGCCCTGCACCCAGTCCTTGCGGGCATACGCGATGACCTCGTCGCCGACGGACCACTCAGGGGTGTCGAGACCGACCGCCTCGATGACACCGGCGACGTCCCAGCCCGGGATCGCGGGGAAGCTCACGACCATGAGGCCGTCGAGGTAGCCCTTGGCGACCTTCCAGTCGACAGGGTTCACGCTCGCGCTGCGCACACGGATCAGCACCTCGCCGGGTCCGACCTTCGGGTCGGGCACGTCGGTGAGCTGGAGGATGTCGGGGTCGCCGTACTCGGCGTAGGTGATTGCCTTCATGCCCAGCGCAACTTCGTTGCACACGCGGGTATTCCGCTACTGCACCCGGGTGTGAGTTAGACCTCTCGATCGGCTATGATCCTGCAGTCGCGACGGTCCCCCGGGCTTCGGCACGAGGCCGCCGCGATCGCATGTCCGCCGCCACGGACCTGCGACACGGCCAGGTAGCTCAGTTGGTACGAGCGTCCGACTGAAAATCGGAAGGTCGGCGGTTCGACCCCGCCCCTGGCCACCACTCCCCGGAACCGCAGGTCAGCCCGACGCTGGCCTGCGGTTTCGCTGTTGCGGGAGCCGCCCGCCCGGCCTGACACCGAGCGGGGCGCGTTCGGGGTCAGCCGGAGGTGCTCGCGGCCACCTCGCGCACCATCACGCAGTTGCCGAGGCCCTTGGGCCGGTCGTAGGTGAAGCCCTCGCGCTCGTACATCGT
The DNA here is from genome assembly GCF_056405035.1 of Pedococcus sp. P2_A3. Taxonomy (NCBI): domain Bacteria; kingdom Bacillati; phylum Actinomycetota; class Actinomycetes; order Micrococcales; family Intrasporangiaceae; genus Pedococcus; species Pedococcus sp. P2_A3. The sequence goes on from NZ_JBFUCW010000003.1 coordinate 52,839, forward strand.
GCGCGTGCCGTTGTAGAGGAACGACGAGTTCTTCTTGCGCACCCCACCGGTGTCGTGCGGGTAGCCCTCGACGAGCCCTCCGCCGGCCTGCGCGATCAGGTCGACGGCTCCGCGCAGGGCGACCGCTGCCAGCCCCTGACCCCGATGGCTGCGCTCCACCTGGATGCAGGTGACGCGGTAGTCGGGCAGGCGCTCGGCGGTGGCGAGGTACTCCTTGCGGTGGTGGATGTTCGGCAGCTCGTCGGGAGTCCCGTACTCCGCCCAGGCGATGACGAGGTCGCCGTCGTAGACCAGCGCCGCGTGCGCGATGCCCTCGGCCACCCACTGTTTCTTGAGCGCCCGGTTGCCCTCAGCGGTCTGGCCCCTCTCCGCGCAGTCGGGATGGAACCACGTGCACCAGCAGCTGGCGAACATGCCCTTGTTGCGCTCGACGAGAGCGGCGAAGTCGTCCAACGTCTCCGGCGTGAGTGCCCTGATCGTGTACTCGGACATGCTCGGCAACGTACTCGAGATCGCGGACGTTCGGCGTCCGCTTTGCCGGGGTCACGGTGCGGGCCGCCCGGATCAGACTGCCTGTCGGGGCAGGGTCACGTCTGGCCGCTGCTGACCGCCGGAGGCAGCGGCAGGTGGTGGCTCCAGCGGGCGGACAGCCGGTGGACGCGGTGGGCGGGGTCGCGGCGCAGGGGACGAGCCGTGGTCGGGACGACCGTCTTGTAGAGCAGGTACTTGGCTCCCTCGACGGCGGCCAGGTACGTGACGACGAAGACGGTGAGCACCGCGAAGAACGCCGGTGGGAGCGGGTCGAACCCGAGTAGGTCGTTGAACGGGCCCTGCGGGATCACGACGCCGACGGTCACCACGGCGAGCACCGAGACGAGCAACGCCCTGGAGGGATGGCTCCGGAAGAAGGGGACCCGACGGGTGCGGATCACGAACACGATGAGGGTCTGGGTGGCGAGCGACTCGACGAACCAGCCGGACCGGAACTCGGGAGCGGTCGCGTGGAACACCTGGAGCATCACGACGAAGGTGGCGAAGTCGAACACCGAGCTGATCGGGCCGAAGCGGATCATGAAGCGGCGGATGAACCCGATGTCCCAGTGCGAGGGACGCGCGAGCTGCTCCTCGTCCACCCGGTCGGTCGGGATGGCCATCTGGCTGGTGTCGTAGAGCAGGTTGTTGAGCAGGATCTGGAAGGGGAGCATCGGCAGGAACGGCAGGAACGCCGCGGCGACGGTGACGCTGAACATGTTCCCGAAGTTGGACGACGTACCCATCAGCACGTACTTGATGGTGTTGGCGAAGATCCGCCGCCCCTCCGCGACGCCGTCGGCGAGCACGCCGAGGTCGCGCTCGAGCAGGATGATGTCGGCGGCGTCCTTGGCGACGTCAGTGGCCGAGTCGACCGAGATCCCGACGTCCGCGTGGTGCAGGGCGAGGGCGTCGTTGACGCCGTCGCCCAAGAACGCCACGGCCGAGCCGGCGTCTCGCTGGGCGCGCAGGATGCGGGCCTTCTGCTCCGGGCTGACCCTCGCGAAGATGGTGGCCCGGCTCACCGCGGCGGTGAGCTGGGTGTCGTCGAGCGAGGAGATGTCGGCGCCCGTGAGAGTGCCACCCGACTCGACCCCGAGGGCCCGGCACACGGTCTCGGCCACGACCGCGTTGTCGCCGGTGACGATCTTGACGGTGATGCCGAGCCCTGCGAGTCGGGCGAGGGACGCTGCCGCCGACGGCTTCGGCTGGTCGAGGAAGACCAGGAAGCCGGCGAGGGTCAGGTCGTGCTCGTCGTCGGGGACGAGGGTGGTGAGGTCCGGCGCCGCCCGGCTGGCGATGGCGACGACGCGGTGGCCCGCGCTGAACTCGGCCTCGAGCACACGACGAGCGCCCTCCGCGACGTCCGTGCAGCGGTCGAGGACCGTCTCGGGAGCGCCCTTCGTGATGAGGAGCCGTTGGCCGTCGTGGTCGGCCAACACCGACACACACCGCCGTTCATGGTCAAAGGGGGCGACGGCCACCCGGTGGAACGGGTCGACGAGGCTGGTCGACGCGCCCGGCGCAGCCCAGAGGGCCACGTCGAGCGGGTTGCCGCTCACCGCCGTGTCACTGCCCGACGTGGCCTCGTTGCAGACCAGGCCGAGCCTGAACACGTCCTCGCTGGGGGTGCCGGCCGGGTCCATCGCGCGTTCGAAGCTGATCTGGCCGTCGGTCAGCGTGCCGGTCTTGTCCGTGAACAGGACGTCGATGTCGCCGAGGTCCTCGATGCACACCAGCCGTTTGACGAGCACCTTCTTCTCGGCGAGGCGCCGCGACCCGGTGGCCAGGCTGGTGGAGACCACGGCGGGGAGCAGCTGGGGCGTGATACCGACGGCGACGGAGAGCGAGAACAGGATGGCGTCGATGACGGGGCGGCCCAACGCGAGGTTGATGACGAAGATCGTCGCGCTGAGCCCACCGCCCAGCTTCGCCAGCAGGCCCGAGAACCGGGTCAGGCCGAGCTGGAACTCGGTCTGGGGGTGGTGCTCGCCGAGCCCGACAGCGATCCGGCCGAACTGGGTCGCGGAGCCGATGCCCACCACCACGGCATCGGCCGCTCCCTCGTGCACGACCGTGCCCATGAACAGGCACGACGACAGCTCGTCGAGCGGCACGCCGCTCGCCACCGGCGCGGCCGACTTCTCCGACGGCACCGACTCGCCGGTGAGGATCGACTCGTCGCACGTGAGGTTGCTCGCGGAGAGGATCCGCACATCCGCGGGGACGATCGAACCCACGCCCAGGTGAACGACGTCCCCCGGCACGAGGTGGGTCACCTCGACGCTCACCTCAGCACCGTCGCGGGTCGTCGCGACCTCGTGCCGGATGCCCGAGTGCATCGCCTCGGCCGCGCGTTCGGCCCGGTACTCGTTGGCGAACCCCAGGCCCACCGAGGCCGCCACGATCGCCCCGATGATGGCGGCGTCGAGCCCCTCGCCCACCACCCCTGACACGAGCGCGGCGCCGAGCAGCAGCCACAGCAGCGGGCTGCGCAGCTGGCGGGCGAGCACCGACCAACCGCTCGCGTGGTGGGAGCGCACGGCGTTCGGGCCGAAGATCGCCGACCGGGAGGCGACCTCGGCCGAGGTCAGCCCTGCCCACCCGGAAGCCAGCGCGTGGAGTGCCGCGTCCGGTGCGAGCGCCGCGGCGACCTCGATCGACGGCGAGCGGGCCGGGTCCAGCGACGACGGGAGCGCGGCCACCGCCGGGCGCCGGGCGGTCACCGAAGGTACCGGCGCGCGCCCGCGAACTCGGCGGCATACGGGCGCGTCGTCACGGGGATGGTCTGGACGCTCTGACCGGTCGCCGGCGCCTGCACCATCTGGCCGGAGCCGGCATACAGCGACACGTGGCGCACGTAGCCCGAGGCCGTGGCGTAGAAGAGCAGGTCTCCCGGCGCTGTCGCACCCGACGGCACCCGGCTGCCCCTGGCGAACTGCGCGTCGGCGTCGCGGGGGATCACCACACCGTGCACCCGGTAGACGAGCGAGGTCAGCCCCGAGCAGTCGAACCCGAAGCCGGAGCGCCCAGCCCACAGGTAGGGCAAACCCGTGAACGACTTCGCAGACTGCACGATCGACACCCCGGTGGCTCGCAACGCGGGCGACGCCACGGCGGTCCTGACCACCGCGGAGAGGTCCACCCGCCGCACGATACCGCCGGGGAGCCCCACCCGCAGCCAGCCGTCGAGCCGTCCGAGCACCGGCAGCCGCGTGCCGTAGCTGACCTCGACCACCCTGGCCGCAGTAGCCGTGTCGGCTCGCAGCCAGGTGGTCCTGGCCACGACGGTCGCGACCGTCGTGGCCGAGGGTGCCGCGGCCGCGGTGAGCTGTCGCAGGGGCACCCATCCCGGGTACCCGCGCGGATCCAGCGGCGTCGGCTGGTCGGGGACGACGACCTTGGCCCACGTGCCGCGGACTGCCGTCACCAGCACCCGGTCACCCAGGAGGGCCTGGGTGTCGGCGCGTCCCTGCAGGCCGCGCCGGTCGGCCAGCGTCATCGTGCCGAGCCAGGAGCGTATGCCGGCCGGTGAGCGCAGCGCTGGAGCGTCGACCGCGCGTGGGGAGGACGACGAACGCCAGATCGTGGCGACCGAGACGGTGACCCAGGCGGGGCGACCGGGGCGAGGCACGGCTCCCGAGGGGGCCGGAGGCGTCGAGGGTACCCGCGTCGTCGGGCCGGCGCTCGTCGGCGCCGCAGTCGCCGGGCCGGTGCTCGTCGGCCCCGACGTCGGCGGCCCCGTGGTCGGCGGCCGCGTGGTCAGGGTCGGAGTTCGCGTGGTGGACGTCGTGGCGGAGGTGGTGCTGCCCGCGGTCGTCTGCGGTGACCGCGGTGGAGATCCCGCGCAGCCCGACAACAGCAGGGCCGTGGCGACGACGGCAGACGCAGCGACCTCCAGGCTCACGGCCCCACGGTGTCGCCGGTGCCGATCCCGCGACAGTGCCAGAGGTCCCGGTTCGCCCGCGACGTCAGGCGCGTCCGCGTCGACGGCAGGATTGGGGTTGACGGCGGGTCGAGGTCGACGGCAGGGTCGAGGTCGGCACCCGGTCAGGCGGGCTCGACCGGCTGGCGCAGGATGGTGCGCAGCCGCTCGGGCGCGGACCGCCGAGGGTCGCCCAGGTACACCTCGTGGTGCCGCCCCCGCGGGCGCAGGTGGGCCGCCGCGATCGCATCGTGGAGCTGGCGCAGCGAAGGCGCCTCCGCGGCATACGGGCCCACGTGCAGCAGCTGGGCACACCGGCCCTCCTCCCACTGCTGGAAGGTGAGCCGGTCCAGTGCGGCCAGGTCCTTCGTGCGGGCCTGCGCGAGGGCTTCGGCGAAGACGGTCGCATCGATCGGTTCGGGTTGCAGCATCATGGCCTGCCAGTGCCACCGGTCGCGGTCGGTCTCAGCCATGGTGCCCATCCCGCGCACCACCCCCTCGACCCCGGACTGCTGGTCGTCATCGACCCACCACAGGGCCTCGAGCGGCATGACCCTCGGCGCGTCGCCGAACGCCTTGCGCACGAGGAAGTGCGCGCCGTAGCTCACGGCGTAGAGCGCCTGGATCGCCTCCGCGAACTCCGGCCCCTCGGGCGCCCCCTGACCCGGGACGATGAGGAAGTCCATGGCCGGCACGTCGACGAACTCGACCCGGCCGCGAGGTGGTCGGTACAGCGTGTCGATCGGAAAGGCTGTCGTGGTCACGGGACCAGCCTCGTCCGCGGGGTGGCTGCCCGCCTGAGTCGAACGTCCCGTGACTGCGGGTCGAGGGTTCGGCTGAGAGCGTTCCGGGTCGGGACCGAGTGTTCGAGTGGGTTTCCACCAGCGAATGCAGCAAACTCGCTGTGTGCAGGAACCACAGTCCGGAGAGCTGGTGGGCGCCCCCGCGTCTTCCAGCACAGGCAGCCTCCGGGACGCCCCCAGGCCCCGGGACCTGGGCGACCTCGGCGACCCCAGCCGCCTCGGCGACCTCAGCCGGTGGCTCGTCGAGGCTTCCCCCGACGGCCTCTGGGTCTTCGACGACGAGGGTCACACGGTGCTGGCCAACGCCCGCATGGCGCAGCTGCTGGGCCGCACTCCCGACGAGATGCCGGGGCTGTCGGTCTTCGAGACGCTCGACGACGAGGGCCAGGCGCAGTTCGCCCTCCACCTGCACGACCTCGAGACCAGTCGCGAGAGCGGCAGCAACCTCGAGTGCAGCCTGCTGCGCAAGGACGGCGAACGATTCTGGGCCCTGGTCAGCCACACCCCCATCAACGACGACGACGGCCGCCACGTCGCCTGGCTGCACCGGGTCACCGAATACAGCGAACAGCGCCGCCTGATCAACACCCTGCAGCGACGCGAGACCCAGCTCGCCGAGGCCCAGCGGATCGCCAAGATCGGCAGCTGGGAGTGGGACGTCGTCAACGACGTCGTGACGTGGTCCGACGAGCTCTACCGGATCTACGGCGTGACGCCGGACGAGGGGTTCGCCCCCAACTACCAGGGCTTCCTCGACCGCATGCACCCCGACGACCGCGACGTCGCCGCCCGGGCCGTGCAACGGGCCCTGGAGGGAGACGGCGAGTTCGAGTTCGACGCCAGGATCTTCCGGTCAGACGGGTCGATCGCGTGGATCCGTGGCCGGGGCCAGGTCGGCACCGACGACACCGGCGCGATCGTCCGGATGGGCGGCACGTCGCAGGACGTCACGGCCACCAAGGACGCCGAACAGGCCCTGGCCCTGCTGACCGCCATGGCCACGGCCGCGAACGAGGCGACCACCCTGGCCGAGGTCATCCCCCAGATCATGGAGCTGGTCACGACCCACACGGGGTGGCAGTCCGTGGCCGCGTGGGTGGTGGACCCGGACGACAACCTGGTGCCCGTGCCGGCCGACACCCGTCCCGTCCCGGACGAGGACCTCGTGGAGGCCCAACGGCTGGCCCACGAGGCCGTCAGCAGCCGGTCGCCGCAGGCCTCGCTGACGACCGAGGGCACCAGCCTCGTGGCCGCCCCCGTGGTCGCGGAGGGCCGGGCCGCCTGCGTCATCGTCATGGACACCCGGGCCAACACACCGCCGACCGAGACCGACGGCCTCACCGTGGCCCGGGCGACGGCGATCTTCGGCCGGGTCGCCGAGCGTGAGCTCGCCGCCGAGAAGCTGCGCCAGGCGCGCGACAACGCCGAGAGCGCGTCGCTGGCCAAGTCGGAGTTCCTGGCGACCATGAGCCACGAGATCCGCACCCCGCTCAACGGCGTGATCGGCCTGTCGGAGCTGCTCGGCCGCACGGAGCTGACCACCCACCAACGCCGGCTCGCCGACGGCATCGACGGGGCAGGTCGAGCGTTGCTCGCCCTGGTCAACGACATCCTCGACCTGTCGAAGATCGAGGCCGGGCGGCTCGAGCTCGAGGCGGTCGACTTCGACCCGCGGGCGATCGTGGAGCAGAGCACCACGCTGATGGCCGAGCGCGCCCGGGCCAAGGACCTCGAGCTCGCCGTGACCTGCCTGCCCGACGTGCCCCGCGCGGTCTGTGGCGACCCGGTGCGCTTCGGGCAGGTCATCTCCAACCTCACCTCCAACGCCGTGAAGTTCACCTCCAGCGGCGAGGTCGTGGTGCGGGCCAGCGTGGAGTCCACCGACGACGACGGCAGCACCACGATCCGCGTCGAGGTGAGCGACACCGGCAGCGGCATGACGCCCGAGGTCAAGGAGCGGCTCTTCACGGCGTTCTCCCAGGGCGACAGCTCGACCACCCGCGAGTACGGCGGCACCGGCCTCGGGTTGGCCATCAGCCGACAGATCGTCGAGAAGATGCACGGCGAGATCGGGGTCAACAGCGAGTCCGGCTACGGGAGCACCTTCTGGTTCACCGCGCGGTTCGAGGCTGCGCAGGAGGTCGAGGACAACCCGTCTCCGCTGCCGGACGTCGCGGGGCTGCGGATCCTCGTCGTCGACGACAACGAGACCAACCGCTTCATCCTCGAGGAGCAGCTGGCCGGGTGGAACATCGAGGCTGCCATCGCCGCCTCCGGTGTCGAGGGCCTCGGCCTGCTCGACGACGCCCACCGGCGCAACGTGCCCTTCGACATCGTGCTGCTCGACTACGTCATGCCCGGTGTCAACGGCGAGCAGTTCGCGCGGATGGTGCGCGGCGACGGCCGCTTCGCCGACACCCGGATCATCCTGCTCACCTCGGCGATGGACCTCGACCCCGCGGTGTTGTCGTCGGCCGGGATCGACGTGTCCCTGACCAAGCCGGTCCTGCCGTCCAGCCTCCTCGACACCTTGGCCAACGTCGCCGGCGACCGCGCCGAGGCCCATGGGGGCGACGGCGCCGAGGGCGCCCAGGCCCGCGCCGGCGCCCGCCCGTCGGCGGGCTCCCGGGGGCACGTGCTCGTCGTCGAGGACAACGAGGTCAACCAGCTGGTGGCCGTCGGCATCCTCGAGAGCCTCGGGTATGCCGTGACCGTCGCCGAGAACGGCCTGGCCGGCTACTACGCCTTCCAGTCGGCCGACGGCAGCTTCGACGCGGTGTTGATGGACTGCCAGATGCCGCAGATGGACGGCTACGACTCGACCCGCATGATCCGGTCGTTCGAGGACGGGCAGTACCACACGCCGATCATCGCGATGACGGCAGCAGCGATCGCCGGGGAGCGCGAGCGGTGCCTCGAGTCGGGCATGGACGACTTCCTCACCAAGCCGGTCGACGTGACCCTGCTGCGCGAGACCCTCGACCGCTGGGTCCCCACGTCTGGGGAGACCCACGTCGACGAGGGCGCCCCCGACACCCGCCGGCTCGCGGCCCTGGCCGACACCACGGTGCTCGACCCCGACAGGCTCGAGGAGCTGCTCGACCTCGACCCGGGCGACCCCTCGATGCTGTTGCGGTTCATCGACCGCTTCGGACCCAACGCGCGGGGCACCCTGGCGGGGATGCGAGAGGCTCGCGAGGCCGGGACCCCCCACGAGCTCGGCCGGTTCGCGCACGCGCTCAAGGGCAGCGCGGCGAACCTCGGGGCGACCCACCTCGCGGCGCTCTGCAAGGAGGTCGAGGACCTCGGCGAGGACGGTGTCGTGGTCGAGCAGCCCGCCCTCGTGGGCGTCGAGCGGGCCCTCGATGCCGCGGTGAAGGCCCTCGAGGCCTTTGCCGTGGTGCTGCGCCGCCAGTCCTGAGCCGCTCGGATCCCCACCAACCCGCAGTCTTTGAGCGATCCGGTGGACCAGGACCCGTCGGATCGCTCAAAGACTCGGGGACAGGACGAAGCCGCCGGTCACAGGGGGAGTGACCGGCGGCTTCGCTGAAAGGGACTTACTCGTGCTGCCAGGTTCCCGTCTGGCTCATGGGCGGGTCTGGGTCCTGCATCGACGGATCACCTTGGGGGTTGGCGACCCGACGTCTCTCAGGCCGACTGGGCGGTGTCCAGACCCACCTGCTGGCCGGCGCTGGTGAGGTACTGACCGGTGCGGGCACCGAGCGCCAGGCGACGGCGCACCTCGCGCATCAGCTCGTCGTTGGTGGCCAGCATCACGGCCTCGTTGTGGTCGATGCCACCCAGCACCGAGAGTCCGCAGCCCTCGGCGGCGCGCAGCGTGATCTCCCGGACGGAGACGCACAGGGCGCGGGACAGGGCCAGCATGTCGTCGGGCTGCGGCCACTCCGGGAGCACCGGGGAGTCGAGGATGCCCTCGAGGGTCCACTCGTCCAGACCGGTCCGCGTGGCCAGCGTCGCGCGGCTCCATCCGAGGACGCGGAGCTGCTCCTGCAGGAACGTGCCGAGGCTGTTGATCACGATGGCTCCAATGGGGGTTGTGAGGGCTACCCCCTGATAGAAGCGTGAAATCGACCCCCGAAACCGTTTTTTTGCCATCCCTTGACCATTGTCTCCTCCGTTCGGCGGAAGGTGCCTCCCCCTAACGTGTCAGCCCCAGCTCTCCTTCTACTGCGTCGGTATGAGCCCCGGGATCTGTGGCGGGTGAGCCTGCAGTGGTGGGAGTGGCCGAGAAGCGGGGCGCCGGGGCCGGTTGGACCAGCGGCGAGCCGGGCACGGCGGCATACACACCCCGCGCGGACAGGTGGGGGTCGGTGCGCGCCTCCTGCACGGTGAGCACGGGCGCGACGCAGGCATCGAGGTCGGCGAAGACCGCCACCCACTCCGAGAGTGACCTGGTCGCGATGCGCTCGCCGAACAACGCCGCCACCCGGGGCCAGTGGGCCGCGTCGAGCTGAGCCGCCCCCACGTCGGAGCCGTCCAGTCCGAGTCCGCGCAGGAACCGGTCGTAGAAGACCGGTTCGATCGCGGCGACAGCGAGCCACCGGTCGTCGGCCGTGCGGTAGCAGCGGTAGAACGGCGCGCCGCCGTCGAACAGGTTGGCCCCCCGCGCTCCCGTCCACAGCCCGGCACCCAGCATCGACTGGTGCATCGACGTCATCGCGGCCACGCCGTCCACGATCGCGGCGTCCACCACCTGGCCCGCCCCCGACTCGCGGGCGTGCCACAACGCGGAGACCACCCCGAGGGCCAGCAGCATGCCGCCACCCCCGAAGTCGCCCAACAGGTTGAGCGGCGGCACGGGGCGGCCGTCGGCCCCCGCGAACGCCTCGAGCACCCCGGCGACGGCGAGGTAGGTGAGGTCGTGACCGGCCAACGCGGCATACGGCCCGTCCTGGCCCCACCCGGTCATCCGGCCGTAGACGAGCCGGGGGTTGCGCTCGAGCGCGACGGACGGCCCGAAGCCGAGCCGCTCGGCGACACCGGGGCGGAACCCCTCGATGAGGATGTCGGCGCGGTCGACGAGCGCGAGCACGAGGGCCAGGCCCTCGGCGGACTTGAGGTCGGCCACGACGGACCGCCGGCCCCTCAGCAGCACGGCATGAGTGGGCCTGAGGTCCTCCTCGGGCCGGTCCACGCGCACGACGTCGGCACCCAGGTCGGACAGCATCATGGCCGCGAACGGGCCCGGTCCGATGCCACCGACCTCGACCACGCGGACTCCCGCGAGGGGGCCCRGACGGCGCGACGAATCGGCCCTCGAATCCATGGGACCGACCGTACCGTCGCTCACTGCCTGAGAATGCGCGCCGGGCCCTGCTCCCGACGCGCCCCCTCGGTCAGAGGACGTCTGAGAGCAGTGCGCGAACCTCGACTTCGCGGTAGCGGCGGTGGCCGCCGAGCGTGCGGATGGAGTTGAGCTTCCCTGCCTTCGCCCAACGCGTGACTGTCTTGGGATCGACCCGGAACAGCGACGCCACCTCCGCGGGGGTGAGCAACTTCTCGACCTCAGTGGTGCGAGTAACCATGACATAACTCCTAGTGCAGGGGACGTCCTCCAATAATCGGACAAGCAGGACGCTTTGGGAACATTCCCAACGGGTCATCCGATATGGCCCGTTGGGACTAGTCACAGGACCACCCTGTGACCGGGCGGGGAGGAATCAGAGGGGCATACGCTTGACCTGGCGCGCGATCCGCGCCACACCCCCGGCCAAACACCCCGAGCTCAAGGAGTCACCACCGTGACCGCGTCCTCGTCGCCCTCCCCCAGCCTGACCATGCCCCCACCGGCCTCTCCCCACCTGTCGCCGACCGACACGTCCGCGCACGAGCAGGTCGTCTTCTGCCACGACCGGCACACCGGCCTCCGCGCCATCATCGGCATCTACTCCACGGCCCTCGGGCCGGCCCTGGGCGGCACGCGGTTCTACCCCTACGAGAGCGAGGACGCCGCCCTGGCCGACGTCCTGCGCCTCTCCAAGGGCATGGCCTACAAGAACGCCGTGGCGGGCCTCGACCTGGGCGGCGGCAAGGCCGTCATCATCGGCGATCCCGCCACCGACAAGACCCCCGACCTCCTGCGCGCCTACGGACGCTTCGTCGAGTCCCTGGGCGGGCGTTACGTCACCGCCTGCGACGTGGGCACCTACGTGGCCGACATGGACGTCGTGAGCGAGACCACGCGGTTCGCGACCGGTCGGTCCGAGGCCAACGGCGGCGCCGGCGACTCCTCCGTGCTGACCGCCTTCGGGGTGTTCCAGGGCCAGCGCGCGGCGGCCCAGCACCGGTGGGGGCAGCCCACCCTCAAGGGACGCACCGTGGGCATCGCTGGGGTCGGCAAGGTCGGCCGCATCCTCGCGGGCCACCTGCTCGACGACGGCGCCCACGTCGTGGTCACCGACGTCAACGAACAGGCCCTGGCAGCCCTCACGGAGCAGTACCCCCAGATCGACGTGGTCGCCGACACGGCCACCCTCGTCACCTCCGACATCGACGTCTACGCGCCCTGCGCACTCGGGGGGGCCCTCGACGACACGACCGTCGAGGCCCTGCGCGCCACCGTCGTCTGCGGCGGCGCCAACAACCAGCTCGTCACGGAGGGCGTGGGCGGCACGGCAGACCGGCTGCGCGAGCGCGGCATCACCTATGCCCCTGACTTCCTGGTCAACGCCGGTGGGGTCATCCAGGTCAGCGACGAGCTGCACGGTTTCGACTTCGAGCGGGCCAAGAAGGGCGCGGCGGCGATCTTCGACCACACCCTCGAGGTGCTCCGGACGGCCGACGAGCGCGGCATCACCCCGGCTGCGGCGGCGGACCACATCGCCGAGGAGCGGATGGCGGCGCGGGAGTCGGCCGGGATCTGGCTGCCCGCACGCTGACCGCGTGGCGCGGGGTCGGTCTGGCGCTGGGTCGCCTGGCGCCGGGTCGTCTGGCGCCGGGTCGTCTGGCGCCGGGTCGTCTGGCGCTGGGCAGTCTGGCACCGGGTCCCTCCGGGAGCTCGGCCCGCGCCGAAAACGGGGTCTTTCGGCGAGGTGAGACGTGGGTCTCGCCACAGAACTTGCGCCGCTCATGTAGCGTTGACCCCACGACATATACACGATTCCCGGGACCGCTCCGCGGAGCCGAGGCACCGACGAGGTGACTCGACGAGGCGATGCCGTCCCGGCAGACGCATGAGGGGGTCACGCCATGGGGCGCGGCCGGGCTAAAGCCAAGCAGACCAAGGTGGCACGGGAGCTGAAGTACTTCTCTCCCAACACCGACCTGACGGCGCTTGAGCGAGAACTGCACGGGTCCTCCTACGCGGAGCCGGAACCTGTTTCCGACAGCTCCGTGGGCGAGGACGAGTACGACGAGTACGGGAAGTGGGCCGCGGGTCAGCAATGACCCGACGACCTGACTGACCACCACCTCATGCGCGGGCCCTCGGGCTCGTGTGTCACCACCGCCGCGCCGCGGCGTGCGGCCATGTCCGTATGCCGCGGCGCTGYGGTCTACGCTCGCGTCATGAGCACTGACACGCGCGCCGAGACGCAGCGCCTGGGTGTGGAGACCACCGGCATCGAGATCATCGACGAGGCCGCGCGCACGGCCCGTCCGAAGGACCTCTTCTGGCCGTGGTTCGCGGCCAACGTCTCCGTCTTCGGGATCAGCTACGCCGGGTTCGTGCTGGGGTTCGGCATCTCCTTCTGGCAGGCCGTCCTGGTCACCGTCGTCGGCGTCGTCGTGTCGTTCCTGCTGTGCGGGCTGATCGCGATCGCCGGCAAGCGGGGCTCCGCGCCGACCATGATCCTGTCGCGCTCGGCCTTCGGCGTCACCGGCCAGAAGGTGCCCGGTGTCATCTCCTGGCTCACCTCGATCGGGTGGGAGACCTTCCTCGCGATCCTCGCCACGCTGGCCACCGCCACGATCTTCAAGCAGCTCGGTTGGGGCGGGGGCACCGGCACCAAGGTGGTGGCCTGCGTCGTCGTGGCCGCGCTGATCGTGGCGGCGTCCGTGGCGGGCTACCACATCATCATGAAGATGCAGTCGTACCTCACGTGGATCACGGGCATCGCGACGATCGTCTACATCGCCCTCACCGTCGACCACGTGAACCTGTCGGCGGTCAACGCCCTCCCGAGCGGCTCCACCGGTGCGGTGGTCGGCGCCCTCGTCCTCGTCATGACCGGCTTCGGCCTCGGCTGGATCAACATCGCCGCCGACTGGTCGCGCTACCAGCGCCGCGACGCCTCGGGCGCCTCGATCGCCGCCTGGAACACCTTCGGCGGCGCGCTCGCCCCGACGGTCCTGGTCATCTACGGGCTCCTGCTGGCCGGTTCCGACCAGAAGCTCCGGGACGGCATCCAGGCCGACCCGATCGGCACCCTCGCGACGATCCTGCCCACCTGGTTCCTCCTGCCCTTCCTCGTGGCGGCGATCCTGGCCCTGGTGAGCGGCGCAGTGCTCGGCATCTACTCCTCCGGCCTGACCCTGCTGTCGCTCGGTGTCCGGATCGCCCGACCGCGGGCCGCCCTCATCGACGGCGTCATCCTCACCGTGGGCACGATCTGGGTGGTGTTCTTCGCCGAGAGCTTCATCAACCCGTTCCAGTCGTTCCTCATCACGCTCGGCGTCCCGCTCGCGTCGTGGGCGGGCATCATGCTCTCCGACCTCGTCCTGCGGCGGCGCGACTACGACGACGACGCCCTGTTCGACGCGCACGGCCGCTACGGGTCGTGGGACTGGATCTCGATCGGCACCATGGTGGTGACCACGGTGCTCGGCTGGGGGCTGGTCATCAACCTGTTCGCCGACGACGCCTCGTGGAACAACTGGCAGGGCTACCTCCTCGGACCGCTCGGGCTCGGCGGCAAGGACGGCAGCTGGGCCTACGCCAACCTGGGCGTGCTGGCCGCGCTGGTGCTCTCCTTCCTGGTGACCCTCGTCGCGCGGCGCGGCACCGTGCGACGCCAGGAGCTCGGTACGTGACCGAGCGCCCGTGGCTCGTGGCGATCGACCTCCAGCGCGTCTTCGGCGACCCGTCGAGCCCCTGGCGCGCTCCGCGGTATGCCGCCGCGGCAGCCAACGTCGTGCGGCTCACCGACGGCTTCGGTGACCACACGGTCTTCACCCGGTTCGTCGCCCCGACCAGCCCCACCGGGGCCTGGGTGCCGTACTACGAGGAGTTCCCCTGGGCACTCGAGCCGCCGGACAGCCGGCTCTACGAGCTGACCGACGACGTCGCGGCGCTGGCCACCCGCACCGTGGTCGCGACCACCTTCGGCAAGTGGACCGACGACCTGCGCCGGGTCGTCGGCGACCAGCCCCCACTCGTCGTGGCCGGGGTGGCGACGGACTGCTGCGTCATCTCGACGGTCCTGGCCGCCGCCGACGCGGGCGCGTCGGTCACGGTCGTGACCGACGCCTGCGCGGGCTCGACCAATGACAACCACCAGAAGGCGTTGGACGTGATGGCGCTCTACGCGCCGTTGGTCAAGCTCGCGACCACCGACGAGGTGCTCGGCTAGAAGCCGCCACCGCCGGCTCCCACGCCGGTCTGCGCGCCGTGGACGCGGGCGAGCTCCCTCGCGGCGTTCACCTGCACCCCCAAGGTCTCCCGGGCGCCGGTACCGCCATGGTCCACACCCACGTCCCGTGGCTGGGGATCGGCACCGTCCCACGCGGCATACCCGGAGAAGAGGCCGAAGGCCGCTTCGGCCAGGTTCACCGCGTCGGCGAGCGCGTGCAGCGCCGCGGGGTCGCACGCGTCGAGGAAGGCTCGCGGGTCGCGGCGCTCACCGATGCTGACGAGTCGCGCGATCGCGCCGGTGTCACCCGGCGCGAGGCGCTGACCCGCCACCAGACCGTCCCGGACGGCGGCCAGGACCAACGCGCGTTGGCGCTCGTCGAGGTGGTCGAGCGCCTCGTGGTGGGCGGCCTGCAGGGCGTCGAGCGACGCCGTGCGCAACAGGTAGCGGTACTGCCTGACGCTCTGGTCCTCGGCGCGCTGAGCTGTCCCCATGCCTGATGCTAAGGGCTGGCGAGGCTCCGTGGGGCCCCCACGGGGGTCGGCTGCGATGTCACGACGATGACCGGGCTGGTGGCGCTGCTCGACTGACGCAGCGGCTCCGGGTCGGAGCCGTCCCACCTGGAGTAGCCCTCGAGGAGCGGTCCGGCGTCGGGGTGGGTGATCACCCGGTGGGCCAGCCGTTCGAGGGCGGCGTCCGTCAGGGCGGAGACGATGATGCCGGGGGTCTGCACCTCGCCGGTGCAGAGCAGGTGTGCGAGCCCGGAGACGTCGTCCACGGTGAGCTCTCGGCCGCTGAGGGTGCGGTCCTGGGACGTGCGGAGGATGTGGGCGCGGATCAGGACGTCGAGCGAGGCCAGGGCGTCACGGTGCACGCCTTCGAGGGAGCGGAGGTCGGCCGTGCGGAGCAGGTAGCGGTACTGGCGGACCTGCGGACGCTCGACCGGGCCGCTCGGCTCGGCCGCAGTGCGACGCTTGAAGATGCTCACCTCTCAGACGGTAGGCAGCGCGGGTCCGGACCGGCTCACCCAGAATGCGCTCTCGGACTCCACCAGAAGGATGAGGCGGTCGGGGCGTTCTGGTGCAGAGTGGACACCCCAATCGGTGACAAACCAGTGCGAGGGGGGGCGACCCGCCCTCAATGACCTCCGAAGGCCGTGTCCGGCGAGCTCGGCCCACCCACGAAGTTGCGGTAGCTCACCCGGTTCATCAGCACGTCGTGCCAGTGCTCGCCGAAGCCACCGTCGGCCCACTCCCCCACCTCGGCGAGCTCGGGGTCGCGACCGTCCCACGCGGCATACCCGCCGAACCGGCCGAACATCGCCTCACTGAGGATGACCGCCCCGGCGAGCGGGGTCAGCACCGCGGGCGGACAGGCGCGCAGGAAGTCACCCGGCCGGCGGCGCTCACCCAACGCCACGAGGTGCGCGATCGGGCCCACGTCGTCGGGGTCGAGCCGCGCCCCGGCAACCAGGCCCTCCTGGACGGCCCGCAGCACCACCGAGCGCCGCGAGCGCCACATCGGCGTCAACGCCTCGACGTGCGCGGCCTCGAGTGCGTCGAGCGGTGCGGTGCGCAACAGGAACCGGTACTGGCGCACCGTCTGGTCCTCGTCATCGGGCGACCACACAGCCCGACGGTAACCCCGGCGCAGCTCCTCGGGGAAGTCGCCGCCAGGGTTTGCCGGGGAGCCCACCATTCGTGCTCGGAGTCCCCGCCGGGCGGCGTTCAGACCGGGGTGAAACCCAAGACGATCGCGAAGACGGCCGCGCCCGCGGCCGCGCCGAGCAGGCCCACCGCCAACCCGGCCAGCCAGCGCGGCGTCAGGCCGTCGGGGCTGCCCGCGAGGACCCATCCTCCACCGCCGGCGACCGCGAGGCACAACGCCATCGACACACCCGTCACGACCCAGATGTCAGTGCTCGAGGTCGGGTCCGACGGCGCGTGGCCCAGCGCGTCCAGCGCCGCGGACGCGACCTCCACCACGAGGGTGAGCGCCAGCCCGGCCACCCCGATGGCGAGCGCGCCGAGCCACCCGACGCCGAGGGACCACGCGATCGTGCTGCTGGAACGTCTGGCCATGGCGTCGAGTGTGGCGCCCGGCCGACACCCGCCGCATGAGGTGGGGTACTCAGCCGGCGGGGTGGTCTCCCACCAGCTGCACGGCACCGCCCTCGACACCCTTGGCGCCCCGGACCACCTCGTGCGCGGCGTCGATGGTGGCGTCCTCGGCCGCGGACACCTCACCAATCGTCCAGGCCGGTATGCCGCGCGCCTCGAGCTCGCGGGTGGCCGCGTCGACCTGGTCGGCCGGGAGCATCGCGACGAAGCCGACTCCCATGTTGAGGGTGCGCTCGAGGTCGGCCCGCGGCACCTGGCCCAGCGACCCGATCGTGGAGAACACCGCGGGCGGTGTCCACGTGGAGCGGTCGAGCCGGGCGAAGACCGTCGGCGGGAGGACCCGCGCGAGGTTGGCCACGAGGCCCCCACCGGTCACGTGCGACAGTGCGTGGACGTCGATCCCGTCGGTGCGGATGAGGTCGAGCAGGTCGGCCGAGTAGACCCGCGTCGGGGTGAGCAGCTCCTCGCCGAGGGTCTGACCGAAGTCGTCCACGTGACGGTCCAGCTGCCAGCCGGCCGAGCCGATCACCTTGCGCACCAACGAATATCCGTTCGAGTGCAGGCCGCTCGAACCGAGCGCGAGCACCACGTCGCCGGGCACGACGCGATCGGGACCCAGCACGTCGGCATACTCCACCACGCCGGTCGCAGCACCCGCCACGTCGTACTCGTCGGGCTCGAGCAGACCGGGGTGCTCGGCGGTCTCGCCGCCCACGAGGGCCACTCGCGCCTGCTCGCACGCAGCGGCGATGCCGGTGACGATCGCGGCGATGCGCTCAGGGACGACCTTGCCGGTGGCGATGTAGTCGGTCATGAACAGCGGCTCGGCACCGCAGACGACGATGTCGTCGACGACCATGCCGACCAGGTCGAAGCCGATCGTGTCGTGCTTGTCGAGGGCCTGCGCGATCGCGACCTTGGTGCCCACGCCGTCGGTGCTGGTGGCCAGCACGGGGCGCGTCATGCGAGCGATCGCCGACGCGTCGAACAGGCCCGCGAAACCACCCAGGCCACCGAGCACCTCCGGGCGGGTGGCTCGGCGGACGCTGGCCTTCATCAGCTCCACGGCCTTGTCACCGGCCTCGACGTCGACTCCGGCGGAGGCATAGGTGATCGGCTCGCTCACGCCGCCCAGCCTAGTGCGCGGGGGCTGACGTATCAGACGCGGCCGTGGGATCCTCCTCATCAGTGGTGCAGGGACCGTTCTCACGAGGGGATAGGCCATGTCCACGACCTACCAGTTCGACCTCTTGCGCACGTACCGCTACCTGCGGCTGGCCATGGTGCTGCTGGTGGTGCTGCTGTTCATCTCCGTGACGATGTACATCAACTCGGCGAACGGTCAGATGCTCCAGTCGATCAGTGCGTCCTACTACACGCCGGTGCGCGCGGTCTTCGTGTCGAGCCTGTGCGCGGTCGGGACCTGCCTGATCGTCTACCAGGGCAACACCGACGTCGAGGACGTGCTGCTCAACGGGTCGGGGTTCTTCGCCTTCATCGTGGGGTTCGTGCCGACGCGGCCCGAGAAGGTCTGCGTGGCCAGCGCGATCCCGCGCGACGTGCGAGACGCGATCAGCAACAACGTGACAGCGCTGATGTCGGTCGCCGTGATCGCCTTCGTCATCGTCATGGGGATCCAGCTGTTCGCGACCCCCGCCTCGGAGAAGGCGCTCTCCAAGGGTGCTGGCGCCGCACTCGCCTTCTCGGTCGTGGCGTTCCTGGGACTCGCGGGCTTCTACGTCGTCAACCGGGGTGCCTTCATGTGCCACGGCCACAACACCGCCGCCATCCTGCTCTTCATCGGGATCGTCGCGGTGGTCTTCGTGAGCGCCCGGGGGCTGGCCTTCAAGCAGGCGAAGGAGGACGGCCGGCCGCCGCGGGCCCACTTCTGGAACCGGTACTTCCTGGGCTTCGTGCTGATGGTGGCCTCGATCGCCGTCATCGCAGTCACCGGGCCGTGGCTGGGCTGGCTCGACCACTGGGTGTTCTGGCTCGAGGCCGTGCTGATCGCGCAGTTCGGGACGTTCTGGCTGACCCAGACCATCGAGCTGTGGCGTGAGCCACGGCGCGAGGACGCCCCCGTCGCCGGTGCGTGACCGCTCCCTCCGCCCTCTCCTCGGGTCGATGTAAACGCGCCGGGAAACCCCGGCGGGTTCACATCGAATCAGCCTGCTCGGCGGCGGGCGAACCTCGAATGCGCAGCGCAGACCTGGTCCATGAACCGGTCTGGCTCCAGGCGCAGCCCCATGAGGGTCATCCGCAGGACCCGGTCGCCGCTGATGACCAGCGCGTTCTGGCGGAACTGGTCGTCCGTCGACGCGACGCCCCACTGGTGCTGCGAGCCGTCGATCTCGACGACGAGTCCGATCTCCTCCCAGGCGACGTCGAGGTAGGCCCGAGTTGCGCCGACCGTCCGGACGGCCTGTCGGGTGGGTTCTGGCAAGCCCCGCCGGCGGCACATCGTCGCGAAGTCGAGCTCTCCCAGGCTCTGCGCACCATCGGCGATGTCCCTGGCCACGGCCGGGATGAACGCTCGACGGGTCCGCCCACGGACGCTCTGGGTGGCGGCCACCAGCTGTGCGCCGGTGACGAGCCGTTGCTGCACAGGCATCACCAGCAGCAGGGCGGCCTGTCGGTCGCTGACCGCCCAGTGGGCGGCCCGCACCGCGGCGATCGCCGGGCCGGTGCGCGGGATCCCCGCAGGAGCGAGCTCGCCGTCGATCCGTCGGACCACCTTGTGCAGGACGAGGTCGTCCACGGGTGGCACGTGCGCATTGTGTTTCACCGACAGGTGGATCCGGTCGTCCTGGAAGCCCGAGAGCCCGGCGATGTGCAGGGCCGTGACGCCGTCGAGCGCGGCAACGCGGATGCCGACCTCCCAGAGCGCACGCCACCGACGGGCCCCGGTGCTGAGGGTGGTCGTGTGGAGGGCCACCGTCTGCCGACCGTGGAGCGCCCACCGCCCGGCGGCGACCTGACGCGCGACGGCATCGCGGTCCCAGCCGTGGCCCCGCAGGTCGGCGCGGGACATCACGCCGTCCGGGGCCGCCAGCCGGAGGCCCTGGAGGTCGGTCCGGGAGCGCCTGTCCATCCCAGGATGGTGCCGAGTTGACCCACCGGGGCCGGGAGTTCTCCACAGGCTCCCCGGCTGTCGATGTAAACGCGCCGGGGATCACCGGCGGGTTTACATCGAACCGGGGGGCTACGGGCGGGTGAGGGCGTCCTCGGCGCCACCGGCGACGCCGAGTGACACCCCGTCCACGTCGACATCGAGGGGCAGCGTCTCGAAGAGGTTCTTGCCGAGCCGGCTCGCGTCCGGCAGCTCCAACGGGTAGGTGCCGGTGAAGCAGGCGGTGCAGAGGGAGTTGCCGGGCTGCTCCGTGGCCGCGACCATGCCCTCCTCGGAGATGTAGCCCAGGGAGTCGGCACCGATCGACGTGCAGACCTCCTCGACCCCGATGCCCGTGGCGATCAGCTCGGCGCGGGTCGCGAAGTCGATGCCGTAGAAGCAGGGCCAGCGCACCGGCGGCGACGAGATGCGCACGTGGACCTCGGCGGCCCCGGCCTCGCGGAGCATCCGCACCAGCGCGCGCTGCGTGTTGCCGCGCACGATGGAGTCGTCGACCACCACGAGGCGCTTGCCCTTGATGACCTCACGCAGCGGGTTGAGCTTGAGCCGGATGCCGAGCTGACGGATCGTCTGCGAGGGTGCGATGAAGGTGCGACCGACGTAGGAGTTCTTGACCAGGCCCTGGCCGTAGGGGATGCCCGACTCCTGGGCGTAACCGATGGCGGCTGGCGTGCCCGACTCGGGGGTCGGCATGACCAGGTCGGCCTCGACGGGGTGCTCCCGGGCCAGCGTGCGGCCCATCTCGACCCGCGACTCGTGCACGCCACGGCCGTTGATGGTCGTGTCAGGTCGCGCCAGGTAGACGTACTCGAAGACGCAGCCCTTGCGGTCGGTCTCGGCGAAGCGCTGGGAGCGCAGGCCGTCCTCGTCGATGACGATCAGCTCGCCCGGCTCCACCTCGCGGATCAGCGAGGCCCCCACGATGTCGAGGGCGGCCGTCTCGGAGGCCACCACCCAGCCGCGCTCGAGGCGACCCAGCACGAGGGGACGGATCCCCTGGGGGTCGCGGGCGGCATACAGGCTGTGCTCGTCCATGAAGACGAAGCAGAAGGCGCCGCGCAGCTTGGGCAGCAGGTCGAGGGCGGCTGCCTCGAGCGAGCGGTCGGGGTCGTCGGCCAGCAGCGCGGTGACCAGCGCCGTGTCGGTGGTGTTGCCGCGTCCGAGCTCGCCGCCCTCGGCGCCGTAACCCTCGGCCCGGCGTTCCTGCACCATCTCGCGCAGCTCGGCGGAGTTGATCAGGTTGCCGTTGTGCGCCAGCGCGACGGTCGACTCCGCGTGCCCGCCGAGGGTGGGCTGGGCGTTCTCCCACGTCGAGCCACCGGTGGTCGAGTAGCGGCAGTGCCCCACCGCCAGGTGGCCCCGGAGCGAGGCGAGGGACCGCTCGTCGAACACCTGGGAGACCAGGCCCATGTCCTTGTAGACGAGGATCGAACGACCGTCGGAGGTCGCGATGCCGGCCGACTCCTGCCCGCGGTGCTGCAGGGCGTAGAGGCCGTAGTAGGTCAGCTTGGCGACGTCCTCGCCGGGAGCCCAGACACCGAAGACCCCGCAGGCGTCCTGCGGGCCCTTCTCGCCGGGAAGCAGATCATGCGAGAGCTGTCCGTCGCCGCGTGCCACGTGGCCCAGTCTCCCACAGTCCCCGGCAGGGACGACCGCCCGTCCGGGCGCGCCGCGACGGGATCAGCTGCGTCGGTCCAGGAGCACGGCCACGACCGCCGCCAGCAGCGCGAAGAGGGCCGCGCCCGTCACGCCGAGGAAGAGCACGGCGCTGGTCACGCTGTAGTCGTGGCCGTAGGTGTTCGCGTCGTCGCCGAAGTAGGCGATCGCCGACCCGGCGATGAAGCCGAGGATGGCGCCGGTGGCGATGAAGGCGACGAAGTTCGGGTAGCGACGAGTGGGTGGCACGCGCTCACGCTACCTGCGCGACGGTCGCGCGACCGGGTCGGGCACCCCATCCGGGACGGGTGCGAGTACGAATAGCAATCATGGAACCCATCTCACGACCACCCGGCACCAAGAGCCAGCGCGCGATGTATGCCGTCAGCGGCGTGCTCGCGGCGGCAGCCGGTATGGCGGTGGGTCACCTCGTCGCCGCGTTCGTGAACCCGGCCGCCTCGCCGGTGCTGGCCGTGGGCTCGACCGTCATCGACGCGACGCCCACGCCGGTCAAGGAGTGGGCGGTCCAGAACTTCGGCACGGCCGACAAGCCGATCCTGCTCGGGAGCGTCACCCTCGTGGTGGTGCTCGCCGCAGCGGCGATCGGGCTGGTGTCGCGCACGAAGCCGAGCCTGGCCAACATCCTCGTCGTCGGCCTGGCCTCGCTGGCCGGCCTCGCCGCGTGGTTCCGGCCCGCCTCCGCGCCGTTCGACATCGTGCCGGCGTTCGTGACGGCCATCGTCGGTGTCCTCACGATCACCGGCCTGCGCTCCCTCATCCCGAACCTGCCCACCCCAGGCGCGGTCACCCACTCGTCCGAGAGCCCTGCGCCCGCCCGCAGGGGTGAGGCGAAGCCCGAGTCGCCGCTGGACCACACGGCATACGCGAAGGGGGAGGCCGGCTCGCCCGCGCGACGCAACTTCCTCCTCGGCGCCGCCGGCGTCACCGTGGGCGCTGCCGCGCTCGGAGCGCTCGGCCAGAAGCTCGCCGCTCCCGCCACGCTGCCGTCGTCGGTGGCGCTGCCGACGCCGCAGAACACCCTCCAGCCGCTGCCCACCGGGCTCGAGGGCAAGGTCAAGGGCATCAGCCGGTTCCGCACGCCGGCCAACGACTTCTACCGCGTGGACACCGCCCTGGTCATCCCGCGGATCGACGTCGACAACTGGAAGCTCGAGATCGTGGGCAAGGTCGACAACAAGCTCACGATCACCTTCGACGAGCTGCTGAAGATGCCGATGATCGAGAAGGACATCACCCTCAACTGCGTCAGCAACGAGGTCGGCGGTCCCTACATCTCCTCGACCCGCTGGCTCGGCGTGCGGGTGCGCGACCTGCTCGAGCGCGCCGGCATCCAGGACGGGGTCGACCAGATCCTCAGCGAGTCCACCGACGGCATGACGATCTCGACGCCGATCGAGGCGCTGACCGACGACCGCGACGCCCTCATCGCGGTGGCCATGGACGGCGAGCCGCTCCCTGCGCGGCACGGGTTCCCGGCGCGCATGGTGACGCCGGGCCTCTACGGCTTCGTGGGCGCCACCAAGTGGGTGACCAAGCTGACCGCGACCACGTATGCCGCGGAGCAGGCCTACTGGACCAAGCGCGACTGGTTGACCGACGGCACCGTCAAGACCCAGGCACGGATCGACACGCCCGCTGGCCTGGCGACCTACCCGGCCGGCAGGATCGCCGTCGGTGGGGTGGCCTGGGCCCAGCGACGCGGAATCACCGAGGTCGAGGTGCGCGTGGACGAGGGCCCGTGGCAGAAGGCCACCCTCGGTCCCGACGGGGGTACCGACTACTGGCGTCAGTGGTTCTGGGTGTGGGATGCCACGCCGGGCCGGCACGACCTGACGGTCCGCGCGAAGGACGGCACGGGTGAGTTCCAGACCGAGAAGCGGGCCGACCCGTTCCCCGGCGGCGCCTCCGGGTGGCACTCGGTCGTCGTCATCATCTCCTGACCCGCCTCCCCCAAGCCCCTGCGGGCGGGACGTGCACGCGCAGCCCCGCCCGCAGGCTCCTGGCTCCCGCTGTCGCACGTCTGGTCGTGCGACGCCGGGAGCCTTCGTGCCCGACCCGGCCGCAGCTCCAGGCCGGGTCGTGA
Source organism: Pedococcus sp. P2_A3 (assembly GCF_056405035.1). Classification (NCBI taxonomy): domain Bacteria; kingdom Bacillati; phylum Actinomycetota; class Actinomycetes; order Micrococcales; family Intrasporangiaceae; genus Pedococcus; species Pedococcus sp. P2_A3. Next base: position 76,638 of record NZ_JBFUCW010000003.1, read on the forward strand.
CTGTTTGGTCGGCACGAATCCCGTTCGGAGAGAAAAACTTTCGCGTCGTCCAATCCACCCCGTGGGCAGGTCCGAATACCGGGTGTCAGACAGTCCACACCAAGGAGCCACCATCATGCGACTCGCACGCCGCAGCACCATTGCTGCCCTCAGCCTTGCCCTTCCGCTCAGCCTCGCCGCCTGTGGGAACTCCGGTTCCGACACCGCAGCGTCGTCCACCTCGTCCTCCCCGATGTCGTCGTCGAGCTCGTCCTCGACCACGACCGAGGACATGGCGGCCAAGCCCTTCGGCGCCGGCTGCTCCGCGGTCCCCGCCGACGGCAAGGGTTCCTTCTCCGGCATGGCCACCGACCCGGTCGCCACCGCCGCCAGCAACAACCCCGTCCTGTCGACCCTCGTCACCGCGGTGACCGAGGCCGGTCTCGGCGAGACCCTGAACTCGGCCAAGGACATCACCGTCTTCGCCCCGACGAACGACGCCTTCGCCGCCGTTCCGAAGGCCACGTTGGACGCCGCGATGAAGGACCCCAAGGGTCTGCTCACCAAGGTGCTCACGAACCACGTGGTCCCCGGCAAGCTCACCCCCGAGATGCTCGCGGGCGAGCACAAGACCCTCGGCGGCGGCACCATCACGGTGACCGGCTCCGGTGAGTCGTTCAAGGTCGGCCAGGCCAACGTGATCTGCGGCAACGTGCAGACCGCGAACGCCACGGTCTACATCATCGACGGCGTTCTCCTCCCCGGCTGAGGCTGAATCAGCGATGATGGTGCCCATGGCAGCTACCCCCTCAGGCCCTCAACCGTCCTGGGGAGGCGCTGCCGTGGGCACCGACCTCGCCGGCCTCCTCCGAGCGAGCGCCCTGGGTGACGAGAACGCCTTCGCCCAGCTGTACGACGCGGTGTCGGCCCGGATCTACGGGCTGGTGCTCCGCGTGGTGCGGGACCCGGCGCAGTCGGAGGAAGTGGCCCAGGAGGCCTTGCTGGACATCTGGCGCACCAGCGCCCGGTTCGACCCCACGCGGGGCAGCGCGGTGAGCTGGATGCTCACCATCGCCCACCGCAAGGCGGTCGACCGGGTGCGGTCCGCGCAGGCGTCCACCGACCGTGAGGACACCTACGGCTCGCGGAACCAGGAACGCACCTACGACGAGACCGCCGAGACGGTCGAACGTCGCCTGGACGCCCAACGAGTGCGCCACGCCCTGGACTCGCTTACACCGACCCAGCGCAGCGCGGTCGAGCTCGCCTACCTCGGCGGCTACACGCACACCGAGGTGGCCTCCCTCCTGGAAGTGCCCTTGGGCACCGCCAAGACCCGAATACGTGACGGACTTATCCGCCTGAGAGACACCCTGGGGGTGCAGTCATGAGTGCCGACATCCACGGACTGGTCGGCGCCTATGCAGTCGACGCCATCGACGAGCAGGAGCGCAGCGACTTCGAGCTGCACCTCGCCGAGTGCCCAGAGTGCCAGGCGGAGGTGGCCTCGCTGCAAGAGGCCGCGACCCAGCTCGCCCTGATGAGCGAGACCGCACCTCCCTCGTCGATGCGCGAATCCGTGCTGGCCGGCATCAAGATGGTCCGCCCGCTCCCCCCTCTCGAGGCGCAGTCCCGTGGCCCAGTCGCCTCTGGACCCGTTGGCGGATCCTCGTCCACGGCTGATGCGCCGACCCGGGCTGACTCCACCGTCGTGCAGTTCCGGCCGCGGCGTCGGGTGACCGCCTGGCTCGCCAGTGCGGCTGCAGCGGCCGTCCTGCTCGTCGGGGGCATCGCGTGGAGCCCGTGGGACAACAACGGCGGCGGCAACGTCAGTGCCACCGAGCAGGTGCTCGAGGCCAAGGACGCCCAGCGCTACGAGAAGGTCATCGGCGGCGCCAGGGCGACGATCGTGCGCAGCGCCTCCCTCGGCAAGGCCGTGATCATCGCCGACCACATGCCGGCGGCGCCCGACGGCAAGGACTTCCAGCTCTGGTTCGACCAGCCCAACCGCGGCATGGTCAGCGCCGGCGTCATGCCCCACGGGTCGGCCGACACCGTGACGGTGCTGCTCGACGGAGACGCTGCGACGGCCACCGGCGCGGGGATCACCATGGAACCGGCCGGCGGCTCGAGCGCACCGACCACCGCACCACTGGCCCTCTTCAGCTTCTCCTGACTCATCCCACTTCTGGCCACCCGTGCCGCACCCAGGGCCGATCCGGCCCCTCAGGTGCGAGACGGGTGGCCAGAAGTGCAGGTGGGGGAGCTCATCGGAGGCCGGGGAGTCTCCCGGCCACGTCCTCCAGCACCGACTCACTGCCCGCGTAGACACCGTCCGGTCGGGGCCAGTGCGTCACGACGTCGGTGAAGCCCAGCTCCCCGGCGCGCCCGACGAGCTCGACGAAGAGCTCCGCGCTCTCCAGCGAGAACCGCGGCGCCCCGTCGAGCGACAGGTAGCGGTCGAGGGGGGTGGTCCTGGCCGTCTCGGCCTCGACCGTGTCGAGCCGGTCGGCGAGCTCGCGGATCCCGTCCCACCAGGCCTCCAGCGTGTCGCCGCCCTTGCCGTACGTCACCCAGCCCTGGCCGAGCCGGGCCGCGAGCCGGAGCGACCGCGGCCCGTTCGCCGCGACGACGAACGGCACTCGCGGTTGCTGCAGCGGCCCAGGCAGGGTGCGCGCGTCGACGGTGCGGTAGTGGGCACCGTCATGGTCGACGTGGTCCTCGCGGAAGAGCCGGTCGAGCACCTCGACGAACTCGTGGAACCGGTCGACACGCTCCTTCACGGTCTGTTCCTCGCCGAGGATCCGTGCGTCGAGGTCACCTCCAGTCCCCAGGCCGCAGAGCAGCCGACCCGCCGAGATGTCATCCAGGGCAAGGAGATCCCGCAGGAACACGTAGGGGTGGCGGTAGTTCGGTGAGCTGACGAAGGTGCCCAGCTTGATCGTCGAGGTAACCGTCGCGGCAGCCGTGAGCGTGGGCAGCGCACCGAACCACGGCGCGTCCGGCAACCCGGCCCACACCAGGTGGTCGTAGGTCCAGGCGTGGTCGAAGCCGTACTCCTCCGCCCGCCGCCACAGCGGGGCGGCGTCGGTCCAGCGGAGCTCAGGGAGGATCGTGATGCCGAAGCGCATGCGGCGAGCGTATGCCGCGTGGTGACCACGCGGCATACCGTGCGCAGGCCCTGCGGCCGGCTCGGTGCGCCGTCGCGGCGCCTAGTGGAGCGGAAGACGGTAGACGACGTTGATGTCGTGGGCGGAGACCCACACCGCCTCGTCGTCCGCCGCCACGCTCCCGCTGCCGCCGGGCGGTCCGTACCTCGCGACCACCGTGTCGGTCGCCGGGTCGATCTTCGCCACGAGCGCGTCGCTGACCCGCGCCCAGACGAACCCGCCGCCCACGGCGAGGTCACCACCGTCGACCGGCCCGCTGTCGACCTTGATCGTCGCCGTCACCGCATTGGTCGCTGGGTCGACGCGGGAGACCGTGCCGTCGAGGTTGTTCTGCACCCAGACCGCTCCCTCACCCACCGCGAAGAAGCGGGCGCCGGCGCCCACCTTCACGGTGGCCACCGTCTTCTGGGTGCGCGGGTCGAGCCGCAGGAGCACCCCGAGGGTCGGGTCGGTCAACCACAGGCCGCCGAGGCCGGCGCGCGCCGCGACCACCGTCTCGGGAAGGTGCGTCATCGACACCACCCGGTTGGTCTTCGGGTCGATGCGCAGCAGCTGGCGATCGGGCGCGCTCCCGACCACCCAGACCGCTCCTTCGCCGCTGGCCACCGACCCCTCCTCCGCAATCACGAAGCCGGGCAACAGGATCTGCGCCACGACCTTCCCGGTGGCGGGGTCGATCCGCAGCAGCTTCGACGGTGACGAGCAGACGCCTACCCACAACGACTCGTGCCCCACGTCCATGGCCGTGCAGGTCGCCCCGACCACCTTGACGCCCGCCAGCTCCTTGCCCGTCCGGCCATCGAGCTGTTGGACGACGCCTGAGCCCAGAGTGGTCCACGCGTGACCGTCGACCACCTGCACCCAGTCGGCGTCGTAGACGGGGAGAGCCGAGCCGCCGGACTTGGTGATGTCCGTGACCGGCGGCCACCCCGGGGTCGTGGGTGGCTTGGCACTCGCAGAACCGGTGCTCACCCGGCTCGACGGCGTGGCGCCTTCCGCGGCGCACCCGGTGGCCACGAGACAGGCTGCGACGATCCCCGCGGCGGTCCGGAGACGGCCGCCTCTCGGTCGTGAACCCCAACGCATGGTGGCCTCCTCCGGCGTGCGGGCCGATGCCTCCACTCTCGCGGACGCCAGGAGACGCGGCATCCGTGAAACCGCGTAGTGACGAAGCCCCGGGAGGTCCGGCAACGACCGTCGCCGCGCGCCCACCACGCGGCACCCCTCTCCGGCCCGCGTGGGAGGCTGGGGACCATGAAGGCCACCATCCTCAACGCCCCTCGCGACATCCGCGTCGACGACGTCCCCGACCCGACGATCATCAAGCCCACCGACGCCGTGGTGCGGGTGACCGCCGCCTGCGTGTGTGGCAGCGACCTGTGGCCGTACCGAGGCATCAACGACGTGACCGAGCCGACGCGGATCGGTCACGAGTTCGTGGGCATCGTCGAGGAGGTCGGCGCCGAGGTGCGCAGCATCCGCCCGGGCGACTTCGTCGTGGCGCCGTTCATGTACTCCGACAACACCTGTCCGCACTGCCGGGTCGGCATCCAGTCGCGGTGCTCGGCGGGCGGGTTCTGGGGCGGGAACGACCGCGACGGCGCGATGGTGGACGGCGGGCAGGGCGAGTACGTGCGCGTCCCCCTGGCCGACGGCACGCTCGTCTCCACCCGGGAGGTGCCGGACGACAGCCTCGTGCCCAGCCTGCTGAGCCTGTCTGACGTCATGGGCACGGGCTGGCACGCCGCCGTGGCCGCCCGCGTGCAGGAGGGCGACACCGTCGTCGTCGTGGGCGACGGAGCCGTCGGGCTCAGCGGGGTCCTGGCCGCGGCCCGGATGGGCGCCGAGCGCATCATCGCGATGTCACGCCACGAGCCGCGGCAACGGATCGCCCGCGAGTTCGGGGCCACCGACGTCGTCGAGGTCCGCGGGGACGACGCGGTCACCGCCGTCAAGGAGCTCACCGAGGGGGTCGGCGCCGACGCGGTGCTGGAGTGCGTCGGCACCAACGAGTCGATGTCCACGGCCATCGCGGCCGCCCGCCCGGGCGCGACCGTGGGCTACGTCGGGGTGCCGCACGGCATCGAGTACCCGGTGCGGGACCTGTTCGTGCGCAACGTCGGCATCGCCGGCGGCATCGCCCCGGCCCGGCAGTACCTGCCGCAGCTGCGCGACGACGTCCTCTCCGGGGCGATCAACCCCGGGCTCGTGTTCGACCTCGAGGTGCCGCTGTCCGAGGTGGCGGAGGCCTACGCGGCCATGGACGAGCGCCGGGCGATCAAGTCCCTGGTGCGTCCCTGACGCCGTGCAGGACTTCCGGATCGAGGTCGACGAGCACGGCGGGAGCACCGTCCTCGTCGACGGCTACCCGCAGTCCTACGTCAGCCTCGATGACCCCGAGCTGCTCGTCTTCGGCTACGTCCAGCACCTCGGCGCCGTCCTCGACTCCCTGCCCGACGGGCCCGTCGCGGTGACCCACGTCGGTGGCGCTGYGATGACGCTGCCGCGGTACGTGCAGGCCACCCGACCGGGCTCCCCCCAGATCGTGCTCGAGCCGGATGCCCCGCTGACGGAGCAGGTGCGTCGGGAACTGCCGCTCCCGCGCGGGCACCGGATCCGCGTGCGCCCCCAGCCGGGACGCGAGGGAGTGGCAGCGCTCAAGGACTCGAGCGCTGACGCCGTCGTCGTCGACGCGTATGCCGAGAGCCAGGTGCCCGCCGACCTCACCAGCTCGGAGTGGTTCGCCGACGTGGCACGGGTGTTGCGGCCCGGCGGGGTGCTCGTGATGAACACCGCCGACGAGCCCGACCACCGACACGCAGCGCGGGTGCTGGCCGGTCTGTCCCAGCACCTGCCCCACACTGCCGCCCTCGCCCAGGTGGACATCTGGAAGCGACGGCGGTTCGGCAACCTCGTGCTCGTCGGTTCACGGCAACCGTTGCTCCTGGGTTCGATCATCCGCAGCGTCGCCCGTGGGGCCTTCCCCAGCACCGTGCTGGAGGGAGCTGCCCTGACACGGGCGCTGGGGTCGGGACGGCCGTTCACCGACGCGGACGCCGTGCCGAGCCCCCGACCGCCGACCGCGCCCGGCGAGTGGCGACTGCGCTGACACCTGATGGGACGACCCGTGCGCAACCCGCTCCGAGCGCCGATGATGGGCCGGTGCCCCCACTGACGCTGCCTTCCCCCCGCACCCCTGATCCGCGCGACGCCCCACCCCTGCGCTGGGGCATCCTGGCACCCGGCGGGATCGCCCACTCCTTCGCCACGGCGCTGCGGGCAGCGTCGGGCCAGCAGCTCCAGGCGGTCGCCTCCCGAAGCCTGGACCGCGCACAGGGCTTCGCCGACGAGTTCCGGGTCGCCAAGGCCTACGGGTCGTACGACGAGCTGGTCGCCGACCCGGACGTCGACGTGGTCTACGTCGCCTCCCCCCACTCCGAGCACCGCGCCCAGGCGATGCTCGCGACCGCGGCCGGCAAGCCGGTGCTCGTCGAGAAGGCCTTCGCGCGCAACGCCACCGAGTCACGCGAGATCATCGAATCTGCCTCTGCTGCAGGCGTTTTCGCGATGGAGGCGATGTGGACCCGGTTCCTTCCGCACATGGACGTGGTCCGCCGGTGTCTCGAGGACGGTCTGCTCGGCGAGGCGCACACCGTGCACGCCGACCACGGGCAGCGCCTCTACCCCAACGGACCGGCACGGCTGTCGGAGCCGTCGCTGGCCGGCGGGGCCATGCTCGACCTCGGGATCTACCCGGTGTCCTTCGCACACTTCGTGCTGGGCGACTTCGTCGACGTGACCGCCAGCGGTCGGCGCACCGACAAGGGGGTGGACTCGCAGGCCTCGATCGGGGTCACCAGCAGCAGTGGCGCGATGGGCGTGCTCGGGACGACGATGCTCACCGCCACCCCGACGACGGCAGCGGTGTGCGGCACGCAGGCACGGCTCGAGATCGACGGCCCGTTCTACGGCCCGAGCGCCGTGGTCCGGCTGGTGGCCCCCGACGGCACCGAGCTCGACCGCTTCACCAACGCCGACACCCGGCACGGGCTGCACTTCGAGGCGGCAGAGGTGGCCCGGCAGGTCACCTCAGGGGCCCTCGAGTCACCCTTGATGCCGCTCGGCGAGACCCTGACCATCATGGACGCGCTCGACGACGTCCGCGCCCAGATCGGGGTCCGCTTCCCCGGCGAGTGAGCCGGCTCAGTTGAGCCGTTCGCGGTCGCGGGTGTGTCGCAGGTACCTGCTGAGGAACCAGGCCACCTCGCCCGCACTCACCACCAGGACGGCCAGGAACACCCAGAACTCGACTCCCGACTCGGAGTCCGTCTTCAGGAGCAGGACCAGGGCCACGAGCCCGACCAGTGCGCTCACCCCCAGCTGGAGGAGGAGGTGCTGGCGCTGCTGGTCTGGTGTCGGCGTCGTCATGGGGCTAGAACGTATCGCCCCGGCGCCAGGCCATCTCCTGCAGCTCGAAGGAGTTGCCGTCGGGGTCGGCGTACTCCGCACCCTTGACGCCGCCGCCGAAATCGTGGACCTCGCTCACGTCCACCCCCCGGCTGACGAGCTCGGCCCGCGCCGCCTCGATGTCTTCCACCACGAGGTGCAGCCCCCGGATGCTCCCGGGCTCCCCCTGGTAGACCTCGAGTCCCGTCCCGAAGCCGATCGAGCAGCCCGACCCCGGCGCCGTCAGCTGGACGATGCGCACGCCCTCGGCGGGCTGCACGTCGACGTCCTTCGTGAAGCCGAGCGTGTCGGCGTAGAACGCGATGGACCGCTCGACGTCGGCGACGGGTAGCGGGACCAGCTCGAGCTTCATCTGCATGCGGATCGGACTCCTTGGGTCGGGTGGTGGTCAGGCGAGTGGGAGGTATGCCGCGAGGTCGGCCCGGTGGCCGCTCACCCGGAGCGTGCCGGACTCCCAGGCGGCGTCCCAGGTCAGCGCGCCCGTCGCCACCGCGAGCCAGGTGTGGGCGTCGGTCTCGATGACGTTGGGCGGCGTGCCCCTGGTGTGGGTGGTGCCGCTGATGCACTGGACCGCCCCGAACGGCGGGACCCGCACCTCGACGCTGCGCCCCGGGGCGACGACGGACAGCTCCTCCAGCGTGTAGCGCACGGCCGTCGCGAGGTCCGGCCGCGCGGTGGCCTCCCCCTGCGAGCGCCAGACCTCCACCGCGGCACGCCCGGCGGCGACGGGAACTCGGCGACGCGGCGGCATACCGGCATCGTCGCACGGCCCACCCACACCCGGTGACGGCACCGCGTCCACCCGTTCGGTGGAGGAGAATGGGTCCTTCTACCCATTGGCGCTGTCAGATCCCCGACGTACTGTTCAAGGCGGGGACACCCAGGGGTCGGACGGCCCGGACGCGCGGGGGATGCGCGACCGGGCCGCTCGCATGTCCGGGTGGTTCAGGCGTGGTCGGGCAGGATCGCCCAGACGCTCGCCCCGCCGAGTGGCGAGGTGTCAATGCCCATCCGACCGCCGTGGGCCGCGACGATCCGCTGGCACGTGCTCAGGCCGATGCCCAGCCCTTCGACGTGGTCCTGGCTGCCGCGCTCCATGAGGCCGAAGACCCGGTCGCGCTGCTCCGGGGGCACGCCGGGGCCGTCGTCGTCGACGGCGAGGCGCCACCCGCCCGTGACGGGCTCGACGGTGATCGCGATGCGCGCCGCACGCCCACCGGCCGAGCTGAACTTCACGGCGTTGGCGACGAGGTTCTGGACCAGCGCCCGCAGCAGGGTCTGGTCGGCGGTGACGACCGGCACCTCACCCACCTCGACAATGGCGCCCGCTGCGCGCACCTGGGCGCTGAGGTCGTCGAGGACGTCGGCGACGAGCAGGCCGACGTCGACCTGGGTGGGGCGGAGCCGGCCGCCGACCTGCGCGTAGTCGAGCAGGTCGGAGATGAGGTGCTTCATCCGTTGCGCCGACAGCTCGGCCCGTCCGAGGGCCTGGGCGACCTCGGACTCCCTGTCGAGGGACTCGCTGTCGGCAGCCATCTCGAGGAACCCCGAGAGGGCAGCCAGGGGGTTGGCGAGGTCATGGCTGACCTGCCCGGCGAACTGGGCCAGCTGCTCGTTCGACCGGGCCAGCTCGCGGGCCGTGCGCCGCAGCTCGAGGACGTCGACGACCTGACGGGCGAGCACGTCCAACCCGTGCGCAGCCTGTGCGCCCAGCTCACCGGTCGAGTCGTCGAACACGCAGAGCGTGCCGATGACGACGCCGTCGGGGGTGATCAGCGGGCTGGACGCGTAGAAGCGCACCTTGGCGACCTCACCGGTGACGAACGGGTTGTCGGCGAAGCGTGCGTCATCACGGGCGTCGAACACTTCGATGCGGCGCGCCTGGTCGAGGACGACCGCGCACATGGAGTCCTCCCGCGCACAGACGCCGGGCGAGAACCCCACCGCGGCGATCTGGTGCTGGGACCGGTCGTCGATGATGTTGACGACCGCCGTGGGCACGCCGCAGAGGATGGCCGCCAGCTCGACGAGCCCCTGCAGGTCCGGCTCGGCGGCAGCGCCCAGCACGTCGTACTGCTCGATGACCTGGCGTCGCGCCAGGTCGCCGACTGATCTCACGCCCTGCTCCTCGTGTTCGCCCCCGAGAGGACCAAGCCTACCCAGCGCAGCGAACCAGGCTGGGGTGCTTGGCCTTTCACCCGCCGAAGACCGACCGAAGAGTGGAGGTGTGTGCAGTGCGGAGCTCGTCGAGCGACACCGAGAACTGGCCCTGGACGTCGAGGCCGTCGGTCTCGTCGTCCACCACTCCGATGCGGGCGTGCACCTGGCCGCGGGCAGTGCACATGTCGGTGAACCGCACCTCCTCCGAGCGGGGCACCGACACGACGACGCGGGCGGTGGACTCGCTGAAGAGGGCGGTGAAGACGTCGATGCCGTCGCGTTCGCAGACCGCGTCGAGCCAGATCCGGGCCCCGGTGCCGTAGCGCATCGTCGCCTCGGCCAGCGCGATCGCCAGTCCGCCGTCGGACAGGTCGTGGGCCGCGTCGACCAGGCCGTCACGGCTGGCGTTGACGAGGATCTCGCCGAGCAGCTGCTCCGCCGCCAGGTCGACCTTCGGCGGCAGGCCCCCGAGGTGGCCGTGCACGACGTGCGCCCACTCGCCACCGGCCAGCTCGTTGCCGGTGGTGCCGAGCAGGTAGATGACCTGGCCCGGGGTCTTCCACCCGGAGGGCGTGCGGCGGGCGACGTCGTCCATCACCCCGAGCACGCCGATGACCGGCGTGGGGTGGATCGCGACGTCACCGGTCTGGTTGTAGAAGCTGACGTTGCCGCCGGTCACGGGGATGCCGAGGGCCTTGCACCCTTCGGCGATGCCCTTGACCGCCTCGCGGAACTGCCACATCACGCCCGGGTCCTCCGGAGAGCCGAAGTTGAGGCAGTCGGTCACGGCCAGCGGCGTCGCCCCGGCGGTCGCCACGTTGCGGTAGGACTCCGCGAGCGCGAGCTGCGCGCCGGCATACGGGTCGAGCTTGGCGAACCGGCCGTTGCAGTCGGTCGAGACCGCGACGCCACGACCGGTCTCCTCGTCGACGCGCACCACTCCCGCGTCGTCGGGCATCGCGAGCGCGGTGTTGCCGAGCACGTAGCGGTCGTACTGGTCGGTGACCCACGACTTGTCGCACAGGTTCGGGGAGGCCAGCAGGGTGAGCAGGTCGGACTTGAGTCCGGAGCCGTCCACCGGGCGCCCGAGCGTGTCAGTGCCGTTGCCCTGCAACGCATCGAGGTATGCCGGCCGCTCGAGTGGGCGGTGGTAGGTCGGCCCCTCGTGGGCGACCGACCGCGGCGGGACGTCGACGATGACCTCGCCGTGCCACGTGATGACGAGGTGGTCGCCATCCGTGACCTCACCGAGCACGGTGGCCTCGACGTCCCAGCGATCGGTGATCGCCATGAACTCGTCGAGCTTGCCGGGCTCGACGACCGCCATCATGCGTTCCTGGCTCTCCGACATGAGGATCTCCTCAGGCCGCAGCGACGCGTCGCGCAGGGGCACGCGGTCGAGCTCGATCTGCATGCCGCCGTCGCCGTTGGAGGCCAGCTCGCTCGTCGCGCAGGACAGGCCGGCCCCGCCGAGGTCCTGGATCCCGTCGACCACGTGCGCGGCATACAGGTCGAGGCAGCACTCGATGAGCACCTTCTCGGCGAACGGGTCGCCCACCTGGACGGCAGGTCGCTTGGTGGGGCCACCCTCGTCGAACGTCTCGGAGGCGAGCACCGAGACGCCGCCGATGCCGTCGCCGCCGGTCTTGGCGCCGAAGAGGATCACCTTGTTGCCGACCCCGGACGCCTTCGCAAGGTGGATGTCCTCGATCCGCATCGCCCCCACGCAGAGGGCGTTGACCAGGGGGTTGCCCTGGTAGCAGTCGTCGAAGACGACCTCGCCGCCGATGTTCGGCAGGCCGATGCAGTTGCCGTAGCCCCCGACGCCCGCGACGACCCCGGGCAGCACCCGCTGGGTGTCGGGGTGGTTGAGGTTGCCGAACCGCAGCGGGTCCATGATCGCGATCGGGCGCGCCCCCATCGACATGATGTCGCGGATGATGCCGCCGACCCCGGTCGCGGCGCCCTGGTAGGGCTCGACGTAGGACGGGTGGTTGTGGGACTCGACCTTGAAGGTCACCGCCCAGCCGTCGCCGATGTCGACGACGCCGGCGTTCTCGCCGATGCCGACGAGCAGCTTCTCGCGCATCTCGTCGGTGGTGTTCTCGCCCCAGAGGGAGAAGTGCACCTTGGAGGACTTGTAGGAGCAGTGCTCCGACCACATCACGGAGTACATCGCCAGCTCGGCGCTGGTGGGGCGTCGGCCCACGATCTCGCGGATGTTCGCGTACTCGTCGGCCTTCAGGCCGAGCTCGACCCACGGCTGGTCGACGTCGGGGGTCTGCGCCGCGTGGGCGACGGTGTCGAGGACGGGCTTGTCGACCGGGGCGGTCGTGGGGTGCGCGGTCATGCGGTGGCCAGTGCCTTCAGGACGGAGGTGAAGAACGGGAGCCCGTCGGTCGAGGGGCCGTAGCCCTCCTCGATGCAGTGCTCGGGGTGGGGCATCAGCCCCACGATGGTGCCGCGGTCGTTGGTGATGCCCGCGATGGCGCGGTAGGAGCCGTTGGGGTTGTCACCGGCATACCGGAAGACGACGCGCCCCTCGCCCTCGAGCTCGTCGAGCGTGCGCTCGTCGGCCACGAAGCCACCCTCGCCGTTCTTGAGGACGATGGTGATCTCCTGACCCGCCTCGAAGTCGGAGGTCCAGGCCGTCGAGGCGTTCTCGACGACGAGGCGCTGGTCGACGCAGTTGAACTTGCGGTGGTCGTTGCGGATCAGCGCGCCGGGGAGCAGGTGCGACTCGCACAGCACCTGGAACCCGTTGCAGATCCCGATCACGGGCAGGCCACCCTGGGCGGCGGGGATGAGCGCGTCCATGACGGGCGCGAAGCGGGCGATGGCACCGCAGCGGAGGTAGTCGCCGTAGGAGAAGCCGCCCGGGAGGATGACCGCGTCGACCCCCTTGAGGTCGGCGTCGCCGTGCCAGAGGGTGACCGCCTCGGCACCGACAGCCCGCACGGCGCGGGCCGCGTCACGGTCGTCGAGCGAGCCCGGGAACGTGACGACCCCGACCTTCACTGGTCGGGGTCCTCTGCCGCACGCACGCTGACGACGTCCTCGATCACCGGGTTCGAGAGCAGCTTCTCGGCTGCTTCCGCCGCGGCCGCGAGGTGCTCGTCAGTCACCTCGCCGTCGACGGTGAGGACGAACCGCTTGCCCTGCCTCACGTCGGTGAACTGCTCGAAGCCGAGCCGGGGGAGCGCCCCGTTCACGGCCTGCCCCTGGGGGTCGAGGATCTCTGGCTTCAACATGACGTCGATGACGACGTGGCCCATTCGGGTGTCTCCTGGGTTGCAGCGGGGTGGTGCAGGGGAAGGAAGCACGCGCAGTCTATCCGCGCCCACGCCGTGCGTATGCCGCGCGGTCACCCGGCGGACGTCCCTCCCGTCGTGAGCAGCGGAACCTTCTCAAGCGGGTCGCCACGCGGGACACTCGTGCCATGTCGATGGCCCAATGGTCCACCCGCATCGGCGCCGCGATGTACCGGCGGCTGAACGGTCGCGCCATGGGCGGCACGAAGGACGCCCCGGTGGTCATGCTGACCACCCCCGGTCGCCGCAGCGGCACGCCGCGCTCGACCTGTGTCAGGGCGATCCGCCAGCCTGACGGCTACCTCGTGTGGGGCACCGCGTCGGGCAGCCCGCGCGACCCCGACTGGTTCCGCAACCTGCGGGCAGCCGGCGCGACCGACCTGCAGGTGCGCGACGAACGCGTGCGCGCGTCGGCCCGCGAGCTGCACGGCTCCGAGCGGGACGCGGCCTGGAACGACGTCATCCTCGCCAAGCTCCCGGGGGTGGCGAAGTACGGCCGCAAGGCCGGCCGAACCATCCCCGTGGCACTGCTGACACCCCGCTGACCGTCCTGCGGCTGCCACACCTGGGCCGTGGCGGGTGCCGGCTCACCCAGCCGTGAAGGTGCGCCCCGTCAGCCGCTCGTAGGCCTCCACGTACTTGGCGCGGGTGCGTTCGAGCACGTCGTCGGGCAGCGGCGGCGGGGCCTGGCCGGAGGCCTTGTCCCACCCGCTCGCCGGGGAGGTCAGCCACTCGCGGACGAACTCCTTGTCGAAGGACGGCTGGGTGTGGCCGGGCTCCCACTGGTCGGCCGGCCAGAACCTCGACGAGTCAGGGGTCAGGACCTCGTCGGCCAGGACGAGCTCGTCGCCCTCGAGGCCGAACTCCACCTTGGTGTCGGCGATGAGGATGCCACGCGCGGCGGCGATCTCGTTGCCCCGGGCCAGGATGCGAGTGGTCAGGTCGCTGGCGCGCTGGGCGGTGCGCTCGCCGACGGCGGCCACCACGTCGGCATACGGCATCGGCTGGTCGTGCTCCCCCACGGGCGCCTTCGTCGACGGCGTGAAGACCGGCTCAGGGAGCCGCGACCCGTCGACGAGCCCCTCAGGGAGCCGCACGCCGCTCACGTGACCGTCGGCCTGGTACTCCCGCAGCCCACCACCGGTGAGGTAGGCGCGGGCGACGCACTCGACCGGGAGCATCTCCAGGCGTCGCACCAGCACGGCCCGCCCGGCGACCTCAGCCGGCACCTCGGTCGAGACGACGTGGTTGGGCACGAGGTCCTCGAGCTGCTCGAACCACCACAGCGACAGCTGGGTCAGGACCGCGCCCTTGTCGGGAATCGGCGTCTCGAGGATGAAGTCGAAGGCCGAGAGCCGGTCGCTGGCGACGAGCAGCAGCTGGTCGTCGCGAGCCGCGCCCGAGGGGTCGAGTGGGGCGTAGAGGTCGCGGACCTTGCCCGAGTAGACGTGGGCGTAGCCGGGAAGGTCGACGGGCACGTCGGGCTGGGAGGACGTCATGGCCGACATCCTCCCAGCCGTTGAACCCACGCGGTGCCCCCAGGTCGTCACTCCAGCCTGGTTTGGAGGCCACCCGACCACCGCAGAGCAACGAGTGGGCAAGGTTGGTCGGCTTGACTTGAAGTGTACTTGAACTTCCACACTCGTGCCCATGCCCATCGCCACCCCCGACGCCGCAGACACAGACACCCCCGCACGCGCCGCCTCCCTGCTGGACCGGGCCCACCTCCCCTTCGCCCTGGGAGCGGTCGCACTGGTCACCCTGGGGGCGTTCGAGAACCGCGCCACCATGACGGTCCTGCCCACCGTCGCCCGCGACCTGGACGGGCTGTGGTTGTTCGGGGCGGCGAGCGCCGCCCCCCTCGTGTCCTTCGTCGTGGTGACGGTGGTCGCCGGGGCGTGGGCCGACCACCGAGGACCGGTGCGACCCCTACAGGCCGGGATKCTGGTCTTCGCCGCGTCGCAGGTCGCGATGGCCCTCGCCCCGGGGATGGCCGTCTTCGCCCTGGGCCGGTTCGGGTCGGGGATCGCCGAGGCGCTGATGGACGTCTCGCTCACCGTCCTGCTCGCGCGCACCATGCCCGAGGAGCTGCGGGCCAAGGTGTTCGCGGCGTTCGCCGCGGCGTGGGTGCTCCCGTCGCTGGTCGGCTCGCCGATTGCCGGGCTCCTCACCGAAGCGCTCTCGTGGCGGTCGGTCTTCGCGATCGGCGTCGGGCTGCTGCCGGCCGCGTGGTTCCTGCTCCGGCGCGCCATGCGCGCCGAGGGCGCAGCCACCACCCCCGCGGAGGCGACGAAGGCGTGGACGCGCCGCGAGCACCGCGCCGTGCGCGCCGCCGCCCTCGCTGCCGCGGGGCTGGCCGCCCTCACCGCAGGCGGGTCGCTCCTGGGTCGCTCCGGTCCCGTGGAGCTGCTCGGCCTCGCGCTGGCGCTGGCGGGCACCGCCTGCACGCTGCCCGCGGTCCGCACGGTCCTGCCGGCCGGGACGCTGCGGTTCGCCCGCGGCATACCCGCGCTGGTGGCGCTGCGCGGACTCGTCGCCGCGGCCTTCGGCACGGCTGGCAGCCTACTGCCCCTGATGCTGACGACCATCCACGGCCTGGGGCCGGCCGCCGCGGGCGCGAGCCTCACCGTCACCGGCCTCTCGTGGGCGGCCGGGTCGCAGCTGCACGGTCTCGATGTGGTGCAGCGACGGGTGCCGGCCGTGCGGCGCCTGGCGATCGGGTTCGCCCTCATCACCGTCGGCGTCCTCGGGCCGGCCCTGACGAGCCTCGACGCCTTGCCCGTCGTCGCCGGGTTGGCGCTCTGGGGGGTCGCCGGTCTCGGCATGGGAATCGTCTCACCCACGCTCTCGACCCAGCTGCTGCTCTTCGCGCCGGTGGGCGACCAGGGTCGGATCACCGCCGCGTCGAGCCTCACGGCGTCAGTCGCCCAGGCGGTCKGGCTGGCCGCGGCGGGAGCCCTCATCGCGTGGCAGGCGCCAGACCTTCCGGGGTGGCTGTTCGCGACGACGCTGGCCGCCTGCGCGGCCGTGGGCGCCGTGGGGGTGGCCGCCGCGCGCCGAGCGGGCTGACCCAGCCTCCACCTCTGGCCACTGGTGTCCCACCGGGACCCCAGGACCTGGCCTTGGTGCCCCACCGGTGGCCAGACGTCGGGTGGTCTCGCTCAGCCGACGTGCAGCTCCTCGCGCTCGGCGGCCAGGGCGATGTCGGTGCGGTGGTGCGACCCCTCGAGCTCGATCTGGTCGACTGCCTCGTAGACGCGCTCCCTCGCCTGGGTGAGGCTGTCGCCGAGCGCCACGACCGACAGGACCCGGCCCCCGGCGGAGACCAGCGTGCCGTCGTCGGAGTGCGCGGTGCCCGCGTGGAGCACGTACACCGACGGCACGTCAGAGGCCTCCTCGAGCCCCGTCACCGGGTCACCGGTGCGAGGAGTGCCGGGGTAGTTGTGCGAGGCGACGACCACCGTCACGGCGTGCTGGTCGGACCAGTGCAGCGCGCCCACGCCATCGAGAGCGCCGGTGGCGGCCGCCCGGAGCAGGCCGCCGAGAGGGGTCTGGAGCCGGGCCAGCACCACCTGGGTCTCGGGATCGCCGAACCGCGCGTTGAACTCGATGACGCGCGGGCCGCGCGGAGTGACGGCCACCCCGATGTAGAGCACGCCGGAGAACGGCGTGCCGCGGCGGGCCATCTCGTCGACCGTCGGCTGGGCGACCCGGGTGACGAGCTCGTCCACCAAGGACCCCGGCGCCCAGTCGAGAGGGCTGTAGGCACCCATCCCGCCGGTGTTCGGGCCCTGGTCGCCGTCGCCCACCCGCTTGAAGTCCTGGGCTGGCGCGAGGGGCACGACCGTGCTGCCGTCGCACAGGCAGAAGAGCGAGACCTCGGGCCCGTCGAGGAACTCCTCGACCACCACGACACCACCCTCCTTGGCCAGGCACGACTCGGCGTGGGCGAGCGCCTCGGCGCGGTCGTTGGTCACCACGACCCCCTTCCCCGCAGCCAGCCCGTCGTCCTTGACCACGTGGGGAGCGCCCAGTGCGTCCAGCGCGTCGGCGACCTCGTCCAGCGTGGTGCAGACGCGCGCCATCGCGGTGGGCACGTCCGCGGCGGCCATGACCTCCTTGGCGAAGGACTTGCTGCCCTCGAGCTGGGCGGCTTCGGCCGATGGCCCGAAGACCGCCAGACCGGCGTCCCGCACGACGTCGGCGACCCCCGCGACGAGCGGAGCCTCGGGCCCGATCACGACCAGGTCGACGGTATGCCGGCGGGCCAGCTCCACGATGCCCGCACCGTCGAGGACGCCCCCGGGGAGGGCCTCGCAGAGGGCGACGGCGTCCATGCCGGGGTTTCCCGGGGCCACGATGACCGCGTCCACCTCCGGGTCGGCGCCGAGCGCCTTGACGATGGCGTGCTCGCGGGCACCGGAACCGATCACGAGAACCTTCACGGGGTCCAGCGTAGAGAGTCCAGCAGGAGCCAGCCGACCGGGCCGCGCGAGCGGCGGCGACGCCGGGGCGCGGCGACGCGGCGACGGGGCGGACCGAAGGAAGAGGGCCGGCGGAAGTGGGCCGGACATGAGTGCGCGGCGTCCCGGGGAGGCAGGGGGGACATCTCCCGGGGACGCCGCGCAGCCGACGTGCGGTCGCCTGGCGGGGGAACCTGCAACCATGCACGTGGGTCGACGCTGTCGACTGGTTCAAGAGTGGACCATGGTTGGCCGGTAGGTAAAGCCCATTCGTGTCGGACTTGCGCCATTGACGGAATCTCGCCAGAGCGTGAGCATGAGGACATGTCGGGCGACAGTCGGACGGACGAGGCCACCCACGCGGCGGCCGCGGGGGTCACCGACGCCGTCCTCACCAACGGTCTGATCGCGGGGATGGGGGTTGGGGTGGGGGCAGGCATCGACCTCGACGGGGATGTCGACGAGCTGGAGGGCACCGTCACCCGGGTCTTCCTCGCCGTGCTGCAACACCAGGAGCCGACGCGGTCGCTGCTCATCGCGCAGGGCATGAAGGCACCGTTGGTCGACCACTCCCTCGAGGTGCTCGGCAGCAGGGGGCTGGTGCGGCTCCACGAGGGCGGGGCGATCGAGGTCATTCCCCCTGACATCTCCCTTCCTGCCTTGGCGCTGGACTACGAGCGTCGGGCTCGCGAGACCCGGTCCGCCGCCCACGAACTCGCCCAGGTGTACTTCCAGGCGAGATCGGCATCCCGGACCCCCGACGTGGGGACGGTGCGGATCCTCAACTCCTTGGACGAGATCGCCGCGGTGACCGCCGAGGCGGTGGCCGCCGGCACCCAGCGGATCCGCACGTTCCGGTCCCTGTCGCCGCGCACGCGGGCGCTCTTCGCCAGCCCCGTGCACAGCCACGAGGAGCCGAGCCGCGGGGTCGGGGGCACCGTGCTCGACTACACGACCGTCTACGACACCGACGTCCTCGAGATCGACGGCGCCCTCGAGATCCTCGAGGCACGCGAGCGCGGCGGCGAACGGTTCCGGTTCACCTCGGCGGTGCCGTTCTCGGCGGTCATCGTCGACGAGGCCGTGGCGATCGTCGACGTCAGTGCCTTCGACCCGTCGGGCTTCGGCTCGGCGGTGATCCGCGCGCGGTCGATGGTGCTGGCGTTGATCGCCCTCTCCGACCACCTCTGGGACCTGGGTTCGCCGCTCGACACGGGCGGACCCGTCACTGAACGCCGCGACCAGCTGATCCTCTCGCTGCTCGCCGCCGGGGCGCCCGACGCGACGATCGCCCGCCAGGCCGGGGTGTCGCAACGAACCGTCGAACGGCGGGTCAGGGCCCTGATGGACCAGCTCGGCGCGGGCACCCGGTTCCAGGCCGGGGTCCAGGCCGCCCGCCGCGGAATGGTCTAGTGCGCCGCGAGGTCCGCGCTGCTCGCTAGACTCGTGCGTTCTCCCCGTGGGGACCGGGCCACCCGTCGTTCCATCGACGACGAGCGCGCCACCAACGACGAACGAGAAAGCAATGCACCGTGACGGGACCGGACCACTCGAGCGCCAAGGCGTCCAGCGCCGAGGTCGCCCGTGAGATCGCCATCGAGCAGGCACACGTCGATCTCGTCTACGCCGAGCTCACCAAGGCCCAGGCCAGGGCCGGCCTGATCGAGGCCGACGGGCTCGCGCGCGGTCGCACCGACCGCACCGGCGACGTGCGCGACGAGGAGCTGACCGGGTTGTTCGAGCGCGACGCCCTCGTCTTCAACGCGGCGCGACGACGCTCCACCCTCGACACCCAGTACGAAGGCCTGGTGTTCGGCCGGCTCGACCTCGACCACGCGCTGTCCGACGACGCGAAGCCGTCCGACCGCGAGACGCGCTACATCGGCCGGCTCGGCGTGCGGGACGACGACTACGAGCCCTTGGTGGTCGACTGGCGCGCTCCCGCGGCGGCTGCCTTCTACCGCGCCACCCCGGTCGAGCCAATGGACGTGCTGCGCCGTCGGGTGCTGCGGTGCAAGGGTCCCGACGTCGTGGGGGTCGAGGACGACCTCATGGTGCCCGAGGCGCCCGACGACCTCGTCGTCGTCGGCGACGGCGCCCTCCTGGCGGCCCTGACCCGCAGCCGCGGCGCGCAGATGCGCGACATCGTCGCCACGATCCAGCGCCACCAGGACGAGGCCATCCGCGCCTCGGCCCGAGGCATCACCGAGATCACCGGTGGCCCGGGCACGGGCAAGACGGTGGTCGCCCTCCACCGCGCGGCATACCTCCTCTACTCCGACCGGCGCCGCTTCGAGGCTGGCGGCATCCTCGTGGTCGGGCCCTCGTCCGCCTACACCGCCTACATCGAGCGGGTGCTGCCGTCCCTCGGTGAGGAGTCGGTCACCCTGCGCTCGCTCGGTGACGTCGTCGACGGGGTCACTGCCCTGCGGCTCGACACCCCGGAGGTCGCCTCCATCAAGGGCTCGCTCGCGATCCGCCGCCTCCTCGCGCGCGCCTCCACCGACGTGCCGCCGGACGCCCCCGAGTCGTTCCGCGCCTTCGTCAACGGCAAGGCGGTGCGCGTCGACGCACCGGTGCTCGACCGCATCCGCGCCCAGGTGCTGCGCAACCACCAGCGCAACCTGTCGGCGAAGGCCGTGCAGAGCGCCCTGGCCGAGGCGGCCTGGGCCAGCGTGCGCGACGGCGACCGGGCCGAGTTCATGGACCGCTTCGAGGACCACCTCGAGGTCGACGCCTTCCTCGCCGCCTGGTGGCCGCAGGTCGACCCGCGCGAGGTGCTGCTCTGGCTCGCCGACCCCGAGCGGGCTCGCCAGCACGGCCAGGGCGTCCTGTCGCCGCAGGAGTGCGACCTGTTCGCGGCGTCGATGCAGCACGCCCTCGAGGTCGGCAGCTGGTCGGCCGCCGACGCCGCCCTGATCGACGACCTGGCCGCGCGGCTCGGACCGGTGCAGGACGGTCCGGCAGAGGAGCGCGGCTTCTACGAGATCGAGGAGTTCGAGGACGTCTCGCAGTTCGGCGTCGCCGAGGTCCGGGCCGGGCTCGACTCCCGCGCGGTGGGCACCAAGTCGTCGCGCACCGCCCCGACCGACCCCCGCGAGCTCCTGCTCCAGGGCCGCATCGAGGGCCCGGGCGAGTACGCCCACGTCCTCGTCGACGAGGCCCAGGACCTCTCACCCATGCAGTGGCGCATGCTCGGCCGCCGTGGGCGCTACTCCTCGTGGACGGTCGTCGGCGACGCGGCGCAGGCGTCGTGGCCCGACGCCGTCGAGGCGGGAAGGGCGCGCGAGGAGGCCTTCGGCACCCAGGAGCGCCGGCTGTTCCACATGGACACCAACTACCGCAACGCCCGCGAGATCTTCGACTACGCGGCCGAGGTCGTGCGAGCCCAGGTGCCCGACGCCGACATCCCCCAAGCGGTCCGGGAGGCCGGTGTCGAGCCGGTGGACGTGACGGTCGACCCGGGTGGTTGGCGTGCGGCCGCCACGTCGGCCGTCGAGGCGTTGCTCGACGAGGTCGAGGGTTCGATCGCCGTCATCACCCCGAGTCGGTATGCCGCCGAGCTGGCCGAGCTGGGCTCGCTCAGTGACCGGGTCGGCGTCATCGACCCGATGTCCACGAAGGGCCTCGAGTACGACGCCACCGTCATCGTCGACCCTGACGAGGTCGCCGCGGAGTCGCCGGGTGGGGTGCGGGTCCTCTACGTCGCGCTCACCCGCGCAGCCCACCGGATGACGGTGCTGCGCCCCGCCTAGCCGGACCGCAGGGTTCGGAAGACGGCCTTCCACGGAGCGGCGGTGGCGCTCGCGAGCACTGCTGCCCCTGCACGGATCTCGTCAGCCACGCGGGCACACTCGGCCTCGGCGGCGGCCACCAGCTCGGGCGGGTAGCCGTAGCGGACCTGGTGCTCCGCGAACTCGTCCTCGTCGTCGACGTACCAGCTGCCGTCGAACCTGCGGACCACGTCGAGGTCGAGGTCGACCGCCGTCACGAGGTCGCCGTCCCAGACCGCGGGGGTGGTGATGTCGACGTAGAGCTCGAAGGCCTGCTCGGGGTGCTCGGCGTAGAACATCGCCGTCATGCCCCTGCCCCGCGGGACGAGCAGGACGTTGTCGGTCACGCTCACGAACGAGTTCGGCCCGCCGGACCACTGGTTGCCGGCCGGGTCGCCCAGCCAGTCGCCGTGGTCGTCGGCGCCGAGGTAGACGAGGTGGGCGCCGTGGTGCCGCTTGCCACCCCACTTCGTGTACCGCCCCCGGACCGGCTGCCCGGGCGCAAAGCGCGCGTCGGGTGCCGCCGACCCGGTCATCGACCGACCCTCCAGCTCAGGCGCCGAGCAGCGAGTGCCGGCTGATGATCTCGTCTCTGCCGGGGCCGACCCCGATCGCCGAGACCCGCGCGCCGATGAGCTCCTCGAGCCGCAGCACGTAGGCCTGGGCGTTGGGCGGCAGCTCCTCGAAGGTGCGGCAGGTGGAGATGTCCTCCCACCAGCCGGGCAGGTCCTCGTAGATCGGCTTGGCGTGGTGGAAGTCGGTCTGGTTGACCGGCATCTCGTCGTGCCGCACACCGTCGACGTCGTAGGCGACGCACACCGGGATGGTGTCCAGCCCGGTGAGCACGTCGAGCTTGGTGACGACGAAGTCGGTCACGCCGTTGATGCGTGTCGCGTAGCGGCCGACGACGGTGTCGACCCAGCCGCAACGGCGGGGACGTCCGGTGGTGGTGCCGTACTCGGCCCCGGTCTTGCGCAGGAACTCGCCGTTCGCGTCGTTGAGCTCGGTCGGGAACGGACCCTCACCCACCCGGGTCGAGTAGGCCTTGAGGATCGCGATGACGGTGGTCACGCGGGTCGGCGGGATGCCCGACCCGGTGCACGCCCCGCCCGCGGTCGCGTTGGACGACGTCACGAACGGGTAGGTCCCGTGGTCGACGTCGAGGAGCGTGGCCTGCCCCGCCTCGAGCAACACGGTCTTGCCCTCGTTGAGGGCCTGCTCGAGCACCAGTGAGGTGTCGGCGACCATGGGACGCAAGCGCTCGGCATACCCGAGCAGCTCGTCCATCACCTCGTCGACCTCGACGGCGCGGCGGTTGTAGATCTTGGCGAGGACCTGGTTCTTGAGGGCCAGCGCCGCCTCGACCTTCTGGCGCAGGATCTTCTCGTCGAACAGGTCCTGCACCCGGATGCCGTTGCGCGCCATCTTGTCGGCGTAGGTCGGGCCGATGCCCCGGCCGGTGGTGCCGATCTTGCGCGACCCCAGGAACCGCTCGGTGACCTTGTCGAGCACCCGGTTGTAGGGGGCGATGATGTGGGCGTTGGCGCTGACGAGCAGCCGGGAGGTGTCGACACCCCGGGCCTCGAGGCCGTCGAGCTCCTCGAAGAGCACGGCGAGGTCGACCACGACACCGTTGCCGATGATGGGCGTGCACGTCGGGGTGAGGATGCCCGACGGGAGCAGGTGCAGCGCGTACTTCTCCCGCTTGCCGTCCTTCTCGATGACGATGGTGTGGCCGGCGTTGTTGCCGCCGTTGAACTTCACGACGTAGTCGACGTCGCTGCCCATCAGGTCGGTGGCCTTGCCCTTGCCCTCGTCGCCCCACTGGGCGCCCACGAGCACGATTGCCGGCATACCCGCACCTCTCTGTGTCTGCGTCCGTCACGGTGGTCATGCAGCAGGCCCCGTGGTGTTCGCACGGGGCCCGTACCGGGAAAGGCTACCGGTCGCCGTGCCCCACCGGGGAGCCGAGACCGCCCGTGGACGCCGCCAGCCCGAGCTGGAACCGGGTCTGCACCCCGTGCCTGGCCATCAGTCCGGCCACCCGCCTGCGCACCGTGCGGAGGCTGCACCCCAGGTAGCGGGCGATCGACTCGTCCTTGAGCCCGAGCCCGAGGAGCTTGAGGAGCCGCTGGTCGTCGTCCTGGCCGTCGTCCCGGCCGTCGGCCCCATCGCCGTCGGGCGCCACCGGCAGCGCGCGGTCGAAGGCGCGGTCGAACAGCTGGATGAAGGCCGCCACGAGCATCGGGTCGCGCACCACGACGTACGCGGAATGCGGGTTGCCCCACTCACTCACGGCCACCACGGAGTGCTCGTCGAAGATGGCGAACTCGCTCGGCGGCGCCAGTGACAGCCGCTGCTCCTCACCGGCGGCGGCGAAGGAGCGCACCCATCCCCGGCCCGCTTCGGTCTCCATGATGTCCATCGGGTAGATCGTGCGTTGCCGGAAGCGCCCCTCGGCCAGGAGGTCCTGGTTCAGCCGGTAGTTCTCCTGCTCCACGCCGACACCGACGTCGATGACCATCGTGCAGACCCGGCTCAGCTCGGTGGTGTGCTCGATGAGGTAGCGCAGCAAGGGAGCCGCCATGTCGGGGTGCAACGGTTCGAGCACGCCTCCCGACTGGGGGGACTGCGCCGTCCCGGTCTGGGCGGTCAGCTCGTAGAGGGCGTAGCGCACCTCGGCCAGCTCGGCCCGGCGCGCCTCGATCTGCTCCTCGCTCCGCTCGAGGATGCCCATCAGGCGGTCGAAGGGGTCGGTGAAGAGCCGCTCCACCTCGTGCGTGCGGTCATTTCCGCTGGTCACAGGCCTACACTCCCCGCGCGTGACATCATCTGTCCTTTGGCAGCATAGTGCCACCCCAATCTCATCGGGGTCATGCAGAATGGCGGGACGCCTCTCGTCAGGCGGCAGGGGACGACACGACGGGACGGCACACGTGGACCTCGGTCCACGGCAGGGGGCGACGCCGGGCGACTGGATCCGCAAGGGTCCCATCGCCCGGCGTCACTGTTTCCCGGGTCGGGCGACCCGGCGGCATACCGGGTGCGCAGGCGACGCGTCAGAGACCGAGCTCGCGCGCCCCGGTCATCGAGGAGTCCCGCAGGAACTGCGCGCACCGCAGCTCCTCCTCGGTCTCGCCGATCGCGCCGGCGGCACGCGACAGCGCGGCGAGGGCGCGGAGGAACCCGCGGTTCGGCTCGTGCTCCCACGGCACCGGCCCCTGACCGCGCCAGCCGTTCTTGCGCAGCGAGTCGAGCGCGCGGTGGTAGCCGGTGCGGGCGTAGGCGTAGCCCTCGACGCTGCGTCCGTCCGCGAGCGCGTCTTCCGCCAGCGTCGCCCAGGCCAACGACGAGGTCGGGTATGCCGCGGCCACCTGGTCGGCGGCCACGCCCTCCTCGAGCTTCGCAGCTGCGGGGTCGACGGGGAGCTCGGTGGGCGGGATGCCGAGGAGGTTGTCCGTCATGCGTGGGTGCCGGCCGAACGGAGGTTCTCGCAGGCCTCGACGACACGGGCCGCCATGCCGGCCTCGGCCTCCTTGCCCCAGGCGCGGGGGTCGTACTGCTTCTTGTTGCCGACCTCGCCGTCGATCTTCAGGACGCCGGCATAGTTGGCGAGCATGTAGCCGGCCACCGGACGGGTGAACGCGTACTGGGTGTCGGTGTCGACGTTCATCTTCACGACGCCGAAGTCGACGGCAGCGGCGATCTCCTCGGCCGTCGAGCCGGACCCGCCGTGGAACACGAGGTCGAACGGTCGGGCGTCGGCGCCGAGCCCGAGCTCGCGCGCGGCGGCCTCCTGCGCGGTCTTGAGGATCTCGGGGCGCAGCTTGACGTTGCCGGGCTTGTAGACGCCGTGGACGTTGCCGAAGGTCAGGGCGGTCAGGTAGCGGCCGTTCTCCCCCGCGCCGAGGGCCTTGATGGTGGCCACCGCGTCTTCGGGGGTCGAGTAGAGCTTGTCGTCGATCTTGCCCTCGACGCCGTCCTCCTCACCGCCGACGACACCGACCTCGATCTCGAGGACGACGTGGGCGGCCTTGGTCAGCGCGAGCAGCTCACGGGCGATCTCGAGGTTCTCGTCGAGCGGCACCGCGGAGCCGTCCCACATGTGCGACTGGAACCACGGCGTGCCACCGGCCTGCACGCGCTCGGCGCTGGCGGCGAGCAGCGGGCGGACGAAGCCGTCGAGCTTGTCCTTGGGGCAGTGGTCGGTGTGCAGGGCGATGTTGACGTCGTACTTCTTGGCGACCTCGTGGGCGTAGGCTGCGAGCGCGAGCGACCCGGTCACCATGTCCTTCACCGTCGGGCCCGACAGGTACTCGGCGCCACCGGTGGACACCTGCACGATGCCGTCGCTGCCCGCCTCGGCGAAACCGCGGATCGCGGCGTTGAGGGTCTGCGACGACGAGATGTTGATGGCGGGGTAGGCGAACGAGCCGGCCTTGGCGCGGTCCAGCATGTCGGCGTACACCTCGGGGGTGGCGATGGGCATGAAAGTCTCCTTCGACTTGCGGGGGTGCGTCTCTGCGGCGTCGTCCTGGCGTCGCCGCCGATCTTTGCACGACCCGAGCGCGACCGGACACCCGTGTCTCAGGGTGGTCCTCTCGTCTGAGGGTGGTCTTCTCGCAACCTGAGCACCCCCAGGGGCGCTCAGGTTGCGCGGTGGGGGAGGGCGGCCCGGCGTTCGACGAGGAGGGCGCGTTCCGCATCGTTGCCGCAGCGCTCGATGGCCAGCGCGTATGCCGCGTCAGCGGCCTCGACGTCGCCGGCTCGGGCCAGCAGCTCCGCGCGGACCGACGGCAGCCGGTGGCTGTGGGCGAGGTCCGCGTCCAAGCCCTCCAGCGCGGCCAGTCCCTCACGAGGGCCCTGTGCCTCGGCGACCGCCACCGCGCGCGCCAGCCGGGCACTGGGTGTCGGGGACAGTGCCACCAGGTCGTCGTAGCGCGCCACGATGCGGTCCCACCGGGTTGCGTCGGCACTGGGCGCGGTGGCGTGCTCGACCGCGATCCTGGCCTGCACGGCATACCCGGCGGCCTGGACGGTCAGCGGACCCCGGAGGGCCGGCGATGACGCCAGCGCCACCCCCTCGTCGATCTCGTCACGGTGCCACCGGGAGCGGTCCTGGTCGGGGAGCAGGACGATCGCGCCGTCGGGGTCGACCCGGGCGTCGCGCCGGGAGTGCTGCAGGAGCATGAGGGCCAGCAGGGCGACCAGCACGGGTTCGTCGGGCCGCAGCCCGAGGACGACCCGCACCAACCGGATGGCTTCTCCCGCAAGGCCGGTGCGCAGGGCGTCGGGGCCTGATCCGGGCGCGTAGCCAGCGGTGAAGGCGAGGTAGGCGGTCTGCGCGACGGCGTCGAGGCGGTCCGGCAGGACGTCAGCGGAGGGGACCGCGAACGGGATGCCGGCAGTGACGATCTTGCGCTTGGCCCGGGTGACCCGAGCCGCCATCGTGGCCTCCGGCACGAGGAAGAGCCGGGCGATGTCGGCGGTGCTCACGCCGAGGACGAGCCGCAGGGCCAGGGCGCTGGCGGCGGCAGGGTCGAGGGCCGGGTGGGTGCACATGAGCACCAGGCGAAGGAGGTCGTCCTCCACCAGGCCACCGGGGTCCGCGAGCACGGGCGAACCCTCCTTCCCCTCGGCCTCCACGACGAGCAGGGGCACCTTGCGCTGCGCCATGGACTCGGCCCGCAGCCGGTCCAGGACTCGTCGCCGGGCTGCCGTGTGGAGCCAGGCGACCGGGTTGTCCGGGATGCCGTCGCGGGCCCACCGTCGAGCCGCCGTCTCCACGGCGTCGCCCAACGCGTCCTCGACGAGGTCCAGCCGGCGGAACCGCGCGAGGAGCAGGGACGTGAGGCGTCCCCACTCCTCGCGCACGACGGTCGCGAGCGCCTCCGCTGCCGCGTCGGTCGTCGCCCCCTGCGCGTCGGTCACCGGCTCACAGGCTCTCGTAGCCCTCCACGCCCACCACGGAGCGGATCTCGATGGTGTAGGCCCGTGGCAGCAGCCTGGCTGCCGCGATGGCAGCGTCGAGGTCGGGCAGCTCCACGTCGTAGTAGCCCCCGATCTGCTCGGTCAGCTCGACGAAGGGCCCGTCGGTGACGAGGTCCGAGGAGCCGTCGCGCCTGACCGTCGTCGCCAGGTCGGCGTCGCTCAGTGCCGCGCTGGAGAGCCTGCGGCCGTGCTGCTCGACGTACGCCTCGAACGCGTGGTGAGCGTCGAAGTACTCCTGCCGCACCGCCTCGTCGGTGCCGTCCCAGTGGCCCGGCTCGTAGGCGATGAGGACGACGTACCTCATGTCTCGCGGTCTTCGGGCTTCACGACGCGACGCACCTGGACCCCGTCACCGAGCGCGGCGATGATCTGGCAGCAGTCGACCAGGTCGTCCACGTCGTCGGTCTCCACCTGGTAGAAACCGCCGACCTGCTCGGTCACCTCGGCGAACGGCCCCTCGGTCGCGGGACCGCCCCCCGGCGGGATACGCCGACCCTCGCTCGTGGCGTGGAGCTCGGCACCGCCGGTGATCTTGTGGCCCCGTTTGCCGAGCTCCTCCGCGAAACGGTTGTACTCGGCATACCCGGCCTCGCGCTTGTCCGCGCTCATGGTGGTCCACCAGCGGTCGGCATCGCCGACGATCAGCACGACGTACTCGGTCATGGCCGCCTCACATGCCCTCGACGAGCTGGCGGATCTCGATGGCGTCGTGGAACGGCGTCGCGAGCAGTCGGCCGCAGACCTTCGCCAGGTCGTCGACGTCCGAGGTCTCCACGACGTAGTAGCCACCGACCTGCTCGGCGCTCTCGGCGTAGGGGCCGTCGGTCAGCGAGACGTCGTCGACCGACGACCCGCGGACCACGCGTGCCTGTCCCGACGGCGTCAGCTGGGCACCGCCGGTCATCGTGTGGCCGCGCTCGGCGAGGAGCTGCACGAACTCGCCGTGGGCCGCGGTGAGGGCGGTGCGCTCCTCTACGGAGGCCGACGCGTAGCGGGTTTCGTCGGCCGGCAGCAGGACGATGTACTGGGTCATGGCGGTTCCTCTCATCGGTGGGTGCTTCCACCCTGGTGACGAGCGAGCGGGGTGCTAATCGACAGCCTGCCCGAAGATGTTGCGTCGCACCCAGGCATGCATGGCAATTGCCGCGGCGGCACCCGCGTTGATCGACCTCGTCGAGCCGAACTGCTCGATGTGCAGCACCACCGCGCAGGCCTCGCGCATGGGCGCGGACAGCCCGGGGCCCTCCTGCCCGAAGACGAGGACGCACTCCCGCGGCAGGTCGTACGTCTCGAGGGGCACCGACCCGGGCAGGTTGTCGATCCCGATGAGCGGTATGCCGCGTGGCTGCCCGTCGGCGCCGGCGGTGCCACCGGCGCCGGCTGTGGCTGCCCACGCGACGAGCTCCTCGACGGTCGGGTGGTGGTGCTCGTGCTGGTAGCGGTCGGTGACCATCGCCCCGCGGCGGTTCCAGCGACGCTTGCCGACGATGTGGAAGGCCTTGGCGTTGAAGGCGTTCGCGGTCCTGATGACCGAGCCGATGTTGAAGTCGTGGCCCCAGTTCTCGACCGCGACGTGGAAGTCGTGGCGGTGGGTGTCGAGGTCCGCGACGATCGCGTCGTGCCGCCAGTAGCGGTAGGCGTCGACGACGTTGCGGCGGTCGCCGTCACGCAGCAGCTCCGGGTCCCAGTGGTCGCCGACCGGCCACTCCCCCGGCCACGGCCCGACGCCGACCTCGTAGTCCTCCCCGTGCACCACCAACGGCAGCTGGCGGCCCTTCCCCTCGTGGGAGCTCATGGGCCAAGCCAACCACGAGGCCGTCGGGGAGGACCCGGGCGGACCCCCACGCTCGGGGCGATCGGGGCGGCGCCCTCGAGCTCAGCAGGGCTCGCCCGGGCGCGGTCAGACCCCGGTCAGCTCGCTCACCGTCACGAACCGCAGGTGCTTGGCGAGCACCGCCTCGAGCAGGTGCGGGAGGGCGGCCACGGTCGCGGACCGATCGATCTTCTGCGGGTGCGGGCCGTCGAGATGTCCTCCGTCGTGGCAGAGCAGGATCGAGCCGGGGCGCGCCCGCGCGGCCATGGCGGCGACTGCCGTGGCCGGCGTGCCCAGGGCCAGGTGGTGCTCGAGGCAGTCGCTCCAGAAGATGCTGCGCGACCCCTCCCGGCGCAGGACGCCCGCCACCGCGCCGCTGGTCCAGCCGTGCGGGGGCCGGAACAACCGGTTCGGCGGCGCGCCCGCGCGCGCGAGGCTCTGGGCGCAGCGGTCGACCTGACCCTGGACGACGCGCAGCGGCTGTCGGTCGAGCCAGAGGTGGTCCTGGCTGTGGTTGGCCACCTGGTGGCCGCGCCGAATCACCTCGGTCACCAGCTCGCGGTGATCGACGACGTTGCGCCCGATCATGAAGAACGTGGCCGGCACGCCGAAGTGCTCGAGGACCTCCAGGACCTGCGGGGTGGAGGCAGGGTCTGGACCGTCGTCGAAGGTGAGGGCGACCATCCGCTCCCGCGTGGCCACGACGCTGATCGACCGGGGATCCACGCGCAGGCGCGACTGCGGGTCGGCGGTGTGCTGCTGGCCTCCTGCGGGCGCGGCTCCCGGTAACAGCGCGCTGGCGAGACCCGTTGCGAGCGCGCCCGTCAACAGGGCTCTGCGCGTCGGCTGCGACCTACCCATCGGCTCACCCCCCGGGTGTGCGCTGGCCCCATCCCCCGACGGGTCCTGATCCGACGGTCCCACGCGCGGCGCTGGACGCGCGACCATCGTGCAGATCGATGCCAGACCGTGATGGTGCGGCGGGGCTGCGCGAAACCACCGCGTCGCTCGGTGACCAGGACAGGCGGCGACCAGGACAGGCGGTGACCAGGACGGGTGGGCACTTCTACTCAAGCGGTGGGCACCCCGGGCGAGGCACGCTCGACCCATGGACCCCCGCGCCCTCGCTGCCGCCACCCCCGCCGACCGCAACCGCGTCGTCGACTTCCTGCGCGCCGCCGCCATCCTGACAGTCGTCCTCGGTCACTGGCTGATGGCCGCGGTGATGGTGCAGGACGGCAGGCTGGTGCCGAACGCCGTGCTCAACATCGCACCCTGGAGTCACCCGCTGACCTGGGTCTTCCAGGTGATGCCGTTGTTCTTCATCGTCGGCGGCTACGCGAACGGCCTGTCGTGGCGCTCGGCCCGGCGCCGCGGCGACACCTACGCCACCTGGCTCAGGTCACGCCTCCAGCGCCTCGCCACACCGGTTCTCCCCCTCCTCCTCGTGTGGTTGGCGATCGCCTCCGTCGCGTATGCCGCCGGCCTACCGGGCGCCACGCTGCGCACCGCCTCGCAGGTGGCGCTCGTGCCCACCTGGTTCCTCGCCGCCTACATCGTCGTGGTGGCCGTGGCACCGGCCCTGCTCACCCTCTGGGAGCGATTCGGCTGGTGGAGCGTCGCAGGCGGGGTCGTCGCAGGCGGCCTGGTCGACTGGTGGAGCATCGCGGGCGACAACCACTGGATCGGGTTCGCCAACTACCTGTTCGTCTGGGCCACCGTGCACCAGCTCGGGTTCGCCTGGCTCGACGGATCGTTGGCAGGCAGTGCGCGGCGGATCGCGCTGGCCGCCGTCGGACTCCTCGGTCTGGTCACGCTCGTCTGGGCGGGCCCGTACCCCGTGTCGATGATCGGGGTCGACGGAGCGGTGCTGAACAACTCCTATCCGACGCGGGTCACGCTCGCCTTCCTCGGGATGTTTCAAGCAGGGTTGGTGCTCTTGGCCGAGCGTCGACTGGCGCTGCTGCTCGAACGGCCGAAGCCGTGGGCCCTCACCGTCGTCGTGAACGTGCGCATCATGTCCCTCTACCTCTGGCACCTCACGGCCATGGTCCTGGTCATCGGGTTGTCTTTGCTGGCAGGGGGATTCGGGCTCCGCGCGACTCCACTCACGGGCTACTGGTGGGCGACCAGGCCGGTCTGGTTCGCGGTGCTCGCCGCGGTCACAGCCGGTCTGGTGCTGGTCTTCGGCAGGTTCGAGAAGCCCCTCCACGACCAACGCCCCGCCCCCGCCCTCTGGCGCCCGGCGCTCGCGACCGCGGCCGTCTGTGGCGGCCTCGGCGTGATGGCGGCGACCGGGATCGTCTCTCGGGACGGTGTGCACTGGGTCTGGCCGCTGCTGCCGATCGCCGCGGTGGTCGGGCTGGGTGTCGTCCCGCTGCCCGGCCGAAAACCGGTTGCCCCCCACGACACGGCTCTGCTGCCATGAACGAGTGACACCGCACCACCAGCCGTGTCACCCACCGCAGTGACCCACCAACGGCAGTAACCACCAACCCTCGAACAGGAAGTCGACCGATGCGAGCAGCTTTCACGTCCCGCCAGGTACCCACCTATCGAATGGATGTGAAGGCCAGTGCGAGCTGGAAGTACGACCACCCTGAGCCTGGGGATCGTGGCGCATGTTGACGCCGGCAAGACCAGCCTGACCGAACGAGTCCTCTACGAGGCCGGGGTGCTCGACCATCCCGGCAGCGTCGATGCGGGCGACACGCAGACCGACAGCATGGCGCTGGAGCGCCAACGCGGCATCACCATCCGCTCCGCCGTCGTCTCCTTCGAGTGGCACGCGACGACCGTCAACCTCATCGACACCCCTGGCCACTCCGACTTCATCGCCGAGGTCGAGCGCGCCCTGACCGTGCTGGACGCCGCGGTGCTCGTCGTCTCCGCCGTCGAGGGCGTGCAGGCCCAGACCCTGGTGCTGATGCGCGCCCTGCAGCGACTGGGCCTGCCCGTCGTCGTCTTCGCCAACAAGATCGACCGCGCCGGCGCCGACCCCGACCGGGTCCTCGGCGAGATCACCGCCCGCCTCAGCCCCGAGGCCTTCGCCCTCGGGCAGGTGAGCGACGCGGGAACCCGCGGCGCGGCATACCTGCCGTTCGAGATGGGGACGACCGAGCTCCGCGAGCTGCGCGCCACGGTGCGCGGCGCCACCGCCCACCCGGTGCTCTTCGGGTCGGCGATCACCGGCGCCGGAGTCCACGAGCTGCTCGACGCCCTCACGGTCCTTCTCTCCGCGGGGACGCACGACGGGGCCGGGCGGCCCGGTGGCACGGTCTTCAAGGTCGAACGCGGGGACGGCGGGCGGACCGTACTGGCGCGCGTGCGCTCGGGATCGTTGCGCGTGCGCGACCGCGTGGAGGTCGACGGACGTCCGGCGGAGAAGGTCACCGGCCTGCGCGTCTTCGACCGCGGTCGGCTGGTGCGCGTCGACGAGGTGCCAGCCGGCCGGATCGCGGCAGTGAGCGGCTGGTCGTCCGCTCGCATCGGCGACCGGTTCGGCCCGGTGCCGGCACCCGGTGGGCCCTCTGAGCAGTTCACCCGGCCCACCTTGGAGACCGTCGTCGACCCGGTGCGACCCTCGGACGTCGTGGCGATGTATGCCGCCCTCGGCGAGCTCGCCGACCAGGACCCCCTCATCGACCTGCGCCGCGACGACGGACGGCGAGAGGTCGCCGTGTCGCTCTACGGCGAGGTGCAGAAAGAGGTCATCGCGGCGGTGCTCGCCGACGACTACGGCATCGAGGTGACCTTCCGGCCGACCACGAGCATCTGCGTCGAGCGCGTGGCTGGCCCCGGCGAGGCGGTCCAGCTGATCGGCACGACCCCCAACCCGTTCCTCGCCACGGTGGGTCTGCGCGTGGAGCCCCTGCCCGTCGGTGCTGGCCACGAGTTCGCCCTCCAGATCGAGCTCGGGTCGATGCCCCCGGCGTTCTTCACCGCGGTGCGGGAGGGCGTGGCGGCCACCCTCGAGGAGGGCGTGCACGGCTGGGCCATTCCCGATGCCCGCGTCGTGATGACCCACTCCGGCTACTACCCGCGACAGAGCCACGCGCACGCGACGTTCGACAAGGCGATGTCGAGCACCGCCCAGGACTTCCGGAGCCTCACCCGGCTCGTGCTGGCCGAGGCGTTGGTGCGGGCCGGCACCGTGGTGTGCGCCCCGGTGCACCGGTTCGAGCTCGAGGTGCCCGAGGACACCCTCGGGTCGGTGCTGGGAGAGCTGTCCCGGCACCAGGC
Organism: Pedococcus sp. P2_A3; assembly: GCF_056405035.1. NCBI lineage: Bacteria > Bacillati > Actinomycetota > Actinomycetes > Micrococcales > Intrasporangiaceae > Pedococcus > Pedococcus sp. P2_A3. The sequence goes on from NZ_JBFUCW010000003.1 coordinate 110,007, forward strand.
CGTGCCGCTCGAGACCACCCTGCGGGGCCGCGCCGCCGTGCTGGTCGGCGAGGTGCCGGCCGACGCGGTCCACGGGGTGCAGCAGCGCATCCCGCACCTGACCCGGGGGGAGGGCGTCTTCACCTCGGGTCTCGACCACTACGCCCCGACCACCGGCGCCCCGCCGCAGCGCGGGCGCGCGCAGCCCGACCCGTTCGCCCAGATCGGCGACTGGGCGAGGATCCAGCGCAGCTGGCCCGCCGGCTAGCGAGGTCTCAGGGACCTCTCAGGTGAGGATTCGGGCGGGAATGCGCCCACGGCATACCCTTTCCCCCATGCATTCACTCAGCACCAACTGGATGGACCCCCAGTGGCTCCTGGACCACTTCGGCTCCCAGTTCTTCTGGGTGAGCGTGGCGATCGTCTTCATCGAGTGCGGGCTGCTCTTCCCGATCCTGCCCGGCGACTCGCTGCTCTTCGCCATCGGCCTGTTCATCAGCACGGGCGATTTCTCGATGAACCTCCTCGTGGCCCTGGTGGTGCTGAGCATCGCCGCGTTCGCGGGCAACGTCGTCGGTTACGAGATCGGGCGTGCGGTGGGTCGACCCCTCTACGAGCGCGACGGAAGAATCCTCAAGAAGAAGTACTTCGACGACAGCCACGCGTTCTTCGAGAAGCACGGCGCCAAGGCCCTGGTCATCGGACGCTTCGTGCCGATCGTGCGCACCTTCATCACCGTCGTCGCCGGGGTGAGCCGGATGGAGCGGCGGCACTTCTTCCTGTGGAGCGGAGTCGGTGCGGTCCTGTGGGTCTGGGCCGTGACACTCCTCGGATACTTCCTCGGCAACTCCTTCCCCGCCCTCAAGGACCACCTCGAGCTGGCCATCATGGCCATCGTGGCCGTGTCGGTGATCCCGATGGTGGTCGAGCTGATCCGCGCCCGGCGTGGCCGCACCACCACCGAGGAGATCATCGAGGAGACCGGCGAAGCCGCGGACGACCTGCGCGACGACCGCGTCTGACGCGCGGCCCGCAGCTCACCCCTGACCACGGCGGCCAGCGACGGCTGGTACTGGGCCCGGCTGCGCGGATGACGGCTACTCCGGGGTGTTCGGGGTGTCCCGGCCGAGCCGGAAGCGGGTGGTCACCCCCTCGTACATGAGGTGGGCCGTCAGCCCCTCCTTGGCGTGCGGGAGGTTGTGGCAGTGGTCGAGCCAGAGCCCGGGGTTGTCGGCGACGAAGGCCACGTCGAACGTCTGGTTGTTGCCGACCTCGAGGCTGTCGGTCCACCACGGGCTGCCGGTGGCCTTGACCCCGTCGCGGGCGAGCACGACGACGTGGTGTCCGTGCAGGTGCATCGGGTGGGTCTCGCCCGAGTGGTTGTCGATGTGGACCACCACGACGTCACCCTCGGAGACCATGAACATCGGCGCGCCCGGGAACATCTTCCCGTTGACCGTCCAGTGCACTCCCGGCTTGCCGTTCACGAACCCCGGTCGGCGGCCGATGCTGTAGGTGAACCGGCGATCGGGGCTCTGCGCGTCGAGGCCGAGCGGTGCCGGTGAGCCGTAGGTCAGGAGGTCCACGACGCCGGTCGGTGCGCGGGTCGCCGGAGTTGCGCTGGCGGAGCTGCCGGGGGGTGCGAGCACGAGCGCAGCCCCTCCCATCTCGACGCGCACCGCGGCGCCCGAGGCAGGCACCTGCACCCGGAGGTCGACCCGGCCGCCAGCGGCGAGGGCCACCTTCTTGCCCTCGACCGGAGTGGGCTGGTTGACCTCCGTGCCGTCGACGGCTGCCACCTCGTACGGGCCGCCGCTCACCCACACAGGCATGATTCCGTTGTCGGTGTTGACGATTCGCACCCTCGCCCACCTCCCGGCAGGGACGTCCACCGGCACGTCGCCGGCACGGCCCTGCACGGCCCGCCGCCCGGCATACAGGTGTGCCAGGCCCACCACGTCCACGTCGCCCCGGATGCCTGCGCGCGGGGTGATGACGACCGCGCCGAGCAGGCCCTTGACGACCTGTTCGTGCGAGACCTGGTGCGAGTGGTACCAGTACGTGCCCACCTGGTCGGCCCTGAACCGGTAGACGTGGCGTCCTCCGACCGGCACGGCGTCCTGCGTCACGCCGGCCACGCCGTCCTCGGCGTTCGGCACGTCGATACCGTGCCAGTGCAGCGTGGTGCCGTCCGGCACCGACTCGTTGACGAGGGTGACCTGCACGAGATCACCTTCCTGCGCACGGATCGTGGGACCGGGCGTGCTGCCGTTCAGGGTGTATGCCGTGAGCGTGGGTCCCCCGGGGATGGTCACCTTCTGCCGGCGCGCGGTGAGGGTCACCTCGACGTCGGGCCGGCCCTGGTCGGGCTCGACCAGGGTCGTGACCTCCCGCCCTCCCGAGGCGCCGGGCAGGTGGGAGTGCGACAGGGCGACCCCGCCGGTGTCGGCGGGCCCCATCGTCATCACCGAGTAGGACGACGGCACCAGGCTCGCAGCCCACAGCCACGCCAGCGGCAGGAGCACCGCGAGGGCAGCAGCGAACGCGACGACGAGGCGGACCCGCGCTCGTCGGCTGCGTCGACCGGCCGGGTCGTCAGACGGCAACGCGCTCGGCGGACTCGCTGTCAGCACGCCTGGTCAGTGCGGTCGGACGGGACCGGATGCCGGTCCAGGCGGCTGTGGAGAAGAGCGCCAGGGCATTGATCCCGTGCAGCGCACCGAGGGCGGCGATGCTGTGGCCCATCAGCCCGAGCGTCACCTGGAGCGCCACGAGGGCCAGGACGCCGAAGGCGAAGGCGACACCCCGGGGGACCTTCGCGAAGAACGACGAGATGACCAGGAGCAGTGCCAGCAGCGGGATCACCATCATCCCGTTCATGCCGTGCAGCACGAACGCCTGGAACTCCGGGAAGGGAGCCTCTCCGGACTCGAACGCGTTCTCGAACGTGGCCTTGTCCACGACCCCACCGTCGTCGACCCAGAGACCCAGGCCGGCGTCGCCGTACACGATGAACATCGCCTGCATGGCCACCTCGATGGCCACGAGGAAGGCGAGTACCCGATAGACCTTGCGCATAGCGAAACCCCTTCTCACCCTTGGACCGGGCGTGCGGATGCCCAGTCGACAAACCATGGTGGCGGGGAACTGCCACGGAGGGAACCAGTTTTCGGTACTAGCGCAGGTGCCGGGGACGAACCAGAGCAAACCCGCACAACCCGGCCGCCGCGGCCCGTGGCGGGCCAACCGMACGCGATCCGCCGCCTCATCCCGGCGCTCACCCGACCGTCATGTCGTGCCGCGCTTGGTCCAGCGGAACGTCCGGGCGCAGACGAGCAGACCCGCGACCAGCCAGAGCGCCAACACCAGGGCGGTGCGGCCGAGCTCCCAGGTGCCGGCCATCTCCTGCGTCTGCCAGTCGTCGGGGAAGAAGACCGAGCGCATGCCCTGCGCGATCCACTTGAGGGGGAAGACCGAGGCCACCTGCTTGAGCCAGTCCGGCAGGTCGGTGAAGGCGAAGTAGACGCCCGAGATGAACTGCAGGATGAGGGTCGGTGCGATGACGATCGCACCGACCGAGCGCGACGAGGAAGCCATGGAGGAGTAGGCGATCCCGAGGACGGTGCCCGTCGCGACGCCCAGCAGGAACACCCAGAGGAACGTCGCCCACCGCCCCACGTCGGTCGGCAGCTGCACCCCGAAGCCGAGCTTGGCCACGGCGATCAGGAGGACGAACTGCGCGAGGCTGGTGACCGCCACCAGCCCGATCTTGCCKAGGAAGTAGGCCACCGGGGGCATGGGCGTCGAACGCAGCCGCTTGAGGGTGCCGTCGTCCCGCTCCACGGCGACGCTCAGCGCCATCGTCTGGAAGCTGGTCAGCATCACCCCCGCCGCGACCATGCCCGGCAGGAAGAACCGCGCGGCGCTCACCCCCGCCGACGCCGCATCACCCTCCTTGAAGCTGTCGCTGAAGATCACCGAGAACATGCTCAGCATGAGGACCGGGAAGATGAACGAGAAGAACACCGCCTCCTTCTCCCGGAAGTACATCTTCAGCTCGAGGACCGTGCGGTCCCAACCGATGGCGGCGGCGTTCACGCGGTGACCTCCAGCTCGGGCTCGCTGCCGGCGGCGGCGAGGTGGGGTGCGATCAGGGAGAGGTAGGTGTCCTCCAGGGAAGGACGCGTCACGGTCAGTTTGGGGACCTCACCGCCGAGGTCCGCGCCGAGCCGCGCGACGAGCTGGGTCGGCGTGCTGGTCTGCTCGGTGTGCCGCGTGCCCGCGACGTCCTCCCAGGTCACGGTGGCCTGCGAGGACGACCGTCCACCCAGGTTCGCCGGGGTGTCGAGGGCGAGCATCCGCCCCGCCGCGATGACCCCGACGCGGTCGGCGAGGTGCTCGGCCTCGTCGAGGTAGTGGGTGGTCAGCAGGATCGTCGTGCCGCCGTCGGCCAGTGACTCGATCAGCTCCCAGAAGTCGCGGCGGGCCTGTGGGTCGAAGCCCGTCGTGGGCTCGTCGAGGAAGAGCAGCTCCGGCGTGCCGATGATGCCGAGGCCCACGTCGAGCCTGCGGCGTTGTCCCCCGCTGAGCTTGCCCACCCGGTCACCGGCCTTCTCGTTGAGACCGACCGCTGCGATGACCTCATCGACGTCGCGAGGGTTGCGGTAGACCTTGGCCGTGCTGGCGAGTGCCTCCCTCGGGGTGATCAGGTCGAGGCCGGTCGAGGACTGCAGGACGATGCCGAGGCGGTTGCGCCAGGCCAGGCCCGCCGTCTGCGGGTCCTCACCCAGGACCGACACGGTGCCCCCGTCGCGGGTGCGGAAGCCCTCGAGGACCTCGATGGCCGTGGTCTTGCCGGCTCCGTTCGGACCGAGGAGGGCGAACACCTCGCCGTGGTCGATCCGCAGGTCGATGCCGTCGACCGCGGCGCGATCACCATAGGTCTTGCGCAGGCCGGAGACGAGGATGGGCGCGTCGGGTGCTGACATGGGTCCAGCCTGCCCGTACCCGGGGCGATCGCGTCAGCCCCGCGCGGTTGACCTGCCGTCCACCTTCCGGTGGACCCCCTCCCCTCGCCCGAGCTTGATCGGGTTGAGGGACAACGGGCGACTAGGGCTGGGTGGGCGGAGGGGTCGGGGTCTGCGACGGGGGCGTGGACTCCGGCGCTGCGGGCGGCGTCGCCGGGGCGCCAGCTGGCGTGCCCCCGGCATACCCGCTCGGCGGGGGGATGGTCGCGTCGCGCTGGCCGAAGTCGACCTTGACCGGGTCGCGCTCCTCGCCCTCGACCTCGAAGTACTCCGCGCGGCCGATGTGGAACAGGCCGGCGATGATGTTGGACGGGACGGTCTCGACCTTGGTGTTCAGCTCACGCACGTTGGCGTTGTAGTAGCGCCGGGCGGAGGCGATCCGGTCCTCGGTGGAGGTGAGCTCCTGCTGCAGGGCCATGAAGTTCTGGTTGGCCTTGAGGTCGGGGTACGCCTCGGCGACGGCGATGAGTCGGCCGAGGGCCTGGCTCAGCATGCCCTCGCTCTGCGCCTGCTGGGCCGGGCTCTGGCCGCCGGCCATCGCGGCGGACCGCGCCTTCATGACGTCCTCGAGGGTGCCCCGCTCGTGGGCGGCGTAGCCCTTGACCGTCTCGACGAGGTTGCCGATGAGGTCGTGCCGCCGCTTGAGCTCGACGTCGATCTGCCGCCAGGCCTCCTGCACGAGGTTGCGCAGCTTGATCAGCCCGTTGTACACGCCGACTGCCCACAGCACGATCAGGACGAGCACGACGGCGATGATGATCCAGACCCACATGAGCAAACCCCTTGTCTCGTGCCGCGTCGTCGTGTGCGGCGTCACGCCTTCTGCTGTGCAGCCTAGGCCAGACCGAGTTCCTCGAGCCCGTAGACGAAGCGGTACTCGAGGCCCGCGTCGGCGAACTTCTGGGCGGCACCCGTCGCGCGGTCGGCGATGGTCGCGATGGCCACGACCTCCGCACCGGCCTCGCGGGCGGCTTCCACCGCGTCGATCGGCGAGTTGCCGGTGGTGGTCGTGTCCTCGACGACCACCACGCGGCGTCCTTCGATCGAGGGGCCCTCGATGCGCTGCTGGAGGCCGTGTGCCTTGCCGGCCTTGCGCACCACGAAGGCGTCCTTGCGGTCACCGGCTGCGGCACTGGCGTGCAGGATCGAGGTGGCGACCGGGTCCGCGCCGAGGGTCAGTCCGCCCACGGCGTCGTAGTCCAGGTCGGCCACGAGGTCGCGCATCACGATGCCCACGAGGGGTGCCGCTTCACCGTCGAGGGTGATGCGGCGCAGGTCGACGTAGTAGTCGGCCTCCTTGCCGGACGACAACGTCACCCGGCCGTGGACGATGGCCTTCTCCTTGATGATGTCGAGCAGGCGGGCGCGGGCGGCGGCGGTGTCGGTCACGGTCCGTGAGCCTACCGAGCACGCGGCCGGGTATGCCGCGTGGCAGTCACTTGCCGGGGCGGTGGACGCTCCCGGCACGGCGACGCACGAGCGAGCGGGGCACGACTCGCAACGCCGCCACGATCGCCTTGTACTGGGGGGAGGGCACGGAGACCACGCGCCCCTTGGCGACGTCGTCGAGGCAGTCGCGCACGAGTCGGTCGGCGTCGAGCCACAGGAAGTCCGGGATGCTCGACATGTCGACGTCGGCGCGCTGGTGGAACTCGGTGTGGGTGAAGCCGGGGCAGAGCACCGTGGCCGTCACACCGCTGCCCCGCAACTCGGCGGCGAGACCCTCGGTGAAGACGGTGACGTAGGACTTGTTGGCCGAGTAGGTGCCCGAGGTGATGAACGAGGCGACCGACGAGACGTTGACGATGGCGCCGTGACCCCGCTCGCGCATGGCGTTGCCCGCGGCGTGGGACAGCACGAGGACCGCACGGCAGAGGACGTCGAAGTTGGCCTCCTCCTCGGTCACGTCGTGGCGCAGGAAAGACCCCTTGAGGGAGTAGCCGGCGTTGTTGACCAGAAGGTCGACAGGGCGGGCCCGGTCAGCGATCCGCTCGGCGACCTTGCCGGTCTCGGCGCGGTCGGACAGGTCGGCCACGAGGATCTCGGTGCCGACGCCGTACTTCGCCTGCAGCTCGTCGGAGACGTTCTCCAACCTCGCTCGGTCACGGGCCACGAGCACCACGTCGTGCCCGCGCTCCGCGAGGAGGTGGGCGAAGGACAGGCCGATGCCGGCCGTGGCGCCGGTGACGAGGGCAGTGCTCATGACGCCACTGTAGGCCGCTCCGCATAGGGTTGCCCGCGTGCGTATTGCCACCTGGAACGTCAACTCGATCCGCTCCCGCATCGACCGCGTGGAGGCCTGGCTGCAACGCAGCGACGTCGACGTGCTGGCCATCCAGGAGACCAAGGCCACCGACGCGCAGTTCCCGTTCGACCGGCTCTCGGCGCTCGGCTACGAGGTCGCCCACCACGGCCTCAACCACTGGAACGGCGTGGCCATCGTGTCCAGGGTCGGCATCGAGGACGTCACGCCCTCGTTCGCCGACGCCCCCGCGTGGGGCGACCCGCCGGTCGTGGAGGCCCGAGCGCTGACGGCTACCTGTGGGGACATCCGAGTCACCTCGGTGTACGTGCCCAACGGCCGCGAGATCGAGGATCCCCACATGGTCTACAAGCTCGACTGGCTGGCTCGCCTGCGCGACCTGGCGCAGCAGTCGGTCGACGCGGGCGAGACCGCCGCCATCATGGGCGACTGGAACATCGCGCCCCAGGACGAGGACGTCTGGTCGATGGAGTACTACCTCGACAAGAGCCACGTCTCCCCCGGCGAGCGCGCGGCGTTCCAGGCGATCCTCGACACCGGGTTCGTCGACGTGGTCAGGCCGCACACCTCCGAGCCCGGCACCTTCACCTACTGGGACTACACGCGGCTGGCCTTCCAGAAGCGGCGCGGCATGCGGATCGACTTCATCCTCGGCACCCCCGCCTTTGCCGATCGGGTGGTCGGGGCCGCCATCGACCGCGAGGAGCGCAAGGGCAAGGGCGCCTCCGACCACGCCCCCGTGGTCGTCCAGCTGGACGCCTGAGCGGCCGCTGAACTTACCGTCGGTAATAATGGGGCGCATGACCTCCCGCACCTTCACCGTCGCCACCGACGACGGGACCCTCGTGCGGGTGGAGGAGCACGCCGCCGCCCCCGGGGTGCGCGACGACCGCCTCACCGTCGTGCTGGCCCACGGCTGGACCCTCACCCGGGACTCCTGGCTGCCGGTGGTCGAGCCGCTCGTGGCTTCGGGAGTTCGGGTCGTGACGTACGACCAGCGGGGTCACGGAGGGTCCAGCGCCTTGCGGGGCGAGACCTCCGTGCGGGTCCTGGGCGACGACCTCGCGTCCGTCCTGGACGTCGTGGCACCCCGCGGACCGGTCGTCCTCGGCGGCCACTCCATGGGCGGCATGACCGTGATGGCGTATGCCGGGCTGCACCCCGACGACTTCCGCTCCCGGGTGGTGGGTGTCGTGCTGGTGTCGACCAGCGCCGACGACCTCAAGAACCGGCTGCGCGCCGTCGAGGCCCGGGCTATGTCCGTGGCCGCGCGGCTGCCACGGATCCCTGCCGGGCGACTCGTCACGCTGAAGGGCCAGCGCCGCCTGCTGTTCGGGGTGGACCCCGACCCGGCCCACGTGCGGCTGACGCGCGACATGGTGGCAGCCACCTCGCTCCCGACGATGGGCCGCTTCTTCGGCGCGCTCGGGGAGCACGACGAGAGCGAGGCGCTCGCCGCGCTCGACGGCATACCGACGCTCGTCCTGGTGGGAGACCGCGACAAGCTCACGCCGCCCCGGCACTCGCGCCGACTGGTGCAGCTGGTGCCGCACGCCGAGCTGCGGGAGCTGCCCGGGCGCGGTCACATGCTGATGTACGAGGCGACCGACGAGGTCGTCGATGCGTTCCGCACCGTGCTCGACGCGGCGACGGCGCCCCGGTCCCGCTGACCGGCCTGCCGCCCGACGACCAGGTGCTGCGTCAGCCGAGCTCAGCCGTGCTCAAGGGTGACCCCGCCGGGGCGAGCTGATCGTCCGCCGGTCGACGCCGGAGCCCCAGGCCGAGCGATGCGAGCGCGCCGAGCAGGGCCGCGACCGCCGCTCCGAGGAACACGGTCTGCACCTGCACGATGCCGGCAGCCAGCAAGGCCTTGGTGTCGGTCTGGTCCGGGAGGGCAGCGACGGTCTGGTAGTAGCGGTGCAACCCGATGGCGGTGAGCAGCGCGAGCCCGACGACCATCCCCACCATGCGAGCGACCACCACCAGCGCGGACGCGACGCCGTGGGCATCTGCCGGCGCGTCAGCCAGGGCCGCGTTGTTGACCGGTGCCAGGGCGAGCCCGATGCCGAGGCCCACCAGCACCAGCACCACCGTCGCCATCGGGCCGTCGAGGGCGCCGTCCCCCCACCCGCTCATGACGAAGAGGCCGACGGTGGCCACCAACAGCCCGCCCCCGCTGACCAGCCCGTCACCCAGCCGCCGCAGCGACCACCCACCCAGCAACGCCCCCACGGGCACGGCCAGCAGGAAGCGCACGAGGACGAAGGCAGCGACCGTCTGCGAGTCGGTCAGGGTCAGGCGCGCGAGCACGGGAACGTCGACGATCACCGCGACCAGGGCGGCGCCCACCAGCAGGCTGACCACGAGCGACGTGCGCGCTCGCCCCCGCACGACACCGCGGGCGACCAACGGCTCGGCCGCCGTGCGGTGCCTCCAGAGGTAGAGGCCGAGCGCGACGGCACCGATCGGCAGCAGCGCGAACCCGAGTGGGCCGACGACCTCGCGCTCGGGGTCGCTGGCCGCGAACGTCAGCACGACGCTGCCCAACGCCAGCCCGAGCAGCAGCGCCCCCGGGAGGTCGGCCCGCCGCAGGAGTCCCCACCAGCGCGGGGCGGTCACCCCGATGAGCAGCACCACGAGCCCGATCGCCACGAGGCCGATCGGGGTCAGTACCCGTGACGTGGAGTCGCCGAACGGGACGAACGGCACCCCCAGCGTCACATCGGTGACCAGCCCCGATGGCGCGGCCAGTGCGAGCCCGCCCACGACGAGCGCGAGCGCGCCCAGCACGAGGGGTATGCCGCGTGGTCGCCGCAGCGGCAGCCCGCCGACCGCGACGACGCAGCCGGCCAGCACGAGCCCGGCAAGCACGTTGAGCCAGAAGATCATCCGCCAGCCCGACACCGCCAGGACGGCCGCGCCGAAGACCGGGCCCAGGACGCTGCCGACCTCCTGGACCGCGCCGACGACACCGAGGGGCGTGCCCCTGCGTTCGGCCGGCCAGAGATCGGCCACGATGGCCAGGGTCGCAGGGACGAGCCCGCCACCGCCGATGCCCTGGAGCACCCGTCCCGTGACCAGCACCGGCAGCTCGACCGCGAGGGCGGTGATGGCCGAGCCCACGACGAAGATCATCAGGCACGCGACGAGAATCCGTTGTCGGGCAACGAGATCGGCGAGGCGACCGATGAGTGGCAGCACCGCGATGTAGCCCAGCAGGAAACCGGAGATGATCGGCGTGGCCTTCTGGAGCGCATCGATCCCCAGACCGACTCCCGTCATCATGTCGGTCAGGGCCAGCACGACGACATAGGTGTCGGCCGCGGCCAGCGCCACCGCCACGGAGGCCGTGGCGAGCAGGGCCCTAGGGGCGGGTGATTGCAACGGGCTGCGCCAGGCTCGTGAGCCGCAGGGAGTAGGTGGAGGTCGACCCCTTGTAGAACGGGCCCTTCAACAGCACGGTGCGGAGCTGCTTCTGCTCGGTGACCCCGTAGGTCACGTCGAAGGTGCCGGACCGGTCGCCGATGACGAACAGGTCGGCCACGGCGTCTCCGGGCACCGTGCCGGTGAACGTGGTGAGGACCTCCGACCCGTCGCGCACCTTGTCGGCCTTCTTGAGTGCCTGGGTCTTGCCGATGAGGCTCGTGATGCCCGTCTGCTTGTCGAACAGCTGGGCCGGGTTGGGGGCGCCGTAGGTCGCCGGGTCGATCTTGTTGTACCCCGGCGTGAAGAACTTCATGTAGACGTCCTGCTCCACGGCGATCACTTCCACCGTCCCCGTCACACCGGCGATGGTCGCGTTGAGCGTGCCCTTGAACGACGGAGGCGTGAAGAGGCCGGTGCCCTTGGCCCCCGAGACACCGATGGCCTTGCTGGGCAGGCCGGTGGCCTCGAGGGTGAACGTGACGGCCGGGCTCTTCTCGAGGTTGGTCCGAGCCGCCGCAAGCTGTTCGGTGGGCGTCCCTTCCTTGGCGGGGGTGTCGTCTCCGGACGAACAGCCCACGAGCGTGAGTGCCGCGATGCCGACGATGGCGATTCCCCTGAGGCGCATGCCCCGAGGGTAGTCGGAGGGGACGGCTCCCCATGGTCGCAACGCGGGCACCCGTCGATGCGGGACCCCCACCGCCGGGGCGACGCCGGCTTCCTCAGGGGAGTCGGGCGTCGTCGCCGGGGTGGACGCGGAGCCAGCGGAAGCCGTAGCCGTCGAGGGCGAGGGTCACCCGGCCCCGGTCGTCGGTCCGCTCCTCGCCGGGCTGGAGCAGGTCGACCAGCAGCACCGCGTGGTCGGCGACCGTGAGCTCGACCTCCGCAGCCTCCGAGGAGAGGTTGTGCACCGCGACCACTGCGGCGTCCTCCCAGGCGGAGCGATGGGCCAGGACGGCGTGGTCGGGCTGCGGCAGCACCTCGAAGGAGCCCCAGCCCATCTCGGGACAGGAGCGGTATGCCGCGATGAGACCGCGCATGAAGCTCCACTGCGAGTCGGGGTCGCGCCGCTGCTGGGCTGCGTTCACGTGGGCCGGCCCGTACCCGCCCTCCACGACGGGGCTGACCAGCTTGCGCGGCGGGGCGGTCGAGAAGCCGCCATTGCGCCCGGCCGTCCACTGCATCGGGGTGCGCACCGCCATCCGGCCCTCCGCCGCGAGGTCCTCGCCCATGCCGAGCTCCTCGCCGTAGAAGATCGTCGGCGTCCCGGGCAGCGAGAACAGCAGGGCGTAGACCAGGCGCAGCCGCCGGGGGTCGCCGTCCAGCATGCCGGGCAGGCGGCGCTTCAGACCGCGCCCGTAGATCTGCATCTCCGGCTCGGGACCGAACGCGTCGAACACCTCCTGCCGCTGGCCGTCGGTGAGCTTGTCCAGGGTGAGCTCGTCGTGGTTGCGCACGAAGGTCGCCCACTGGCAGCTCTGCTGGATCGCCGGGCGCTGGCGGAGCGCCTTGGTCAGCGGTCGCACGTCGCCCCGCGCCAGGGACAGGTAGAGGTTCTGCATCGTGATGAAGTCGAACATCATGTGCAGCTCGTCGGCGGCGTTGCCCCCGAAGTACTTCTTCTGGTCCCGGTGGGGCAGGTTGACCTCGCCCAGCAGGATCGCGTTGCCCTTGCGCCGGTTGACGAACGCGCGCAGGTCGCGCAGGTACTGGTGCGGGTCAGCCGGCACGTCCGGTCGCGAGGGGTCGGCCGCGGCGGTCTCGACGTCGTCCACGAAGAACGGGACCGCGTCGACCCGGAAGCCGTCGAGGCCCAGCTCGAGCCAGAACCCCATGGTCCGCGCGATCTCCTCACGAACGCTCTGGTTCGCGACGTTGAGGTCGGGCTGGTAGCGGTAGAAGTGGTGCAGGTACCACTCGTCGGTCCGGGGGTCCTTCTCCCAGATGCTGTCCTCCTTGTCCGGGAAGACCACCTGGTCCGAGCTGTCCGGCGGGGTGTCGGCCCGCCAGACGTACCAGTCGCGGTAGCGGTTGTCCTTGCTGCGACGGGCGGCCTTGAACCACGGGTGCTGGTCGGAGGTGTGGTTGATGACGACGTCGGCGATGACCCTGATGCCGCGGTCGTTGGCGGTGCGGATGACCTCGACCAGCTGCCCGTGGGTGCCGAGCCTGTGGTCCACGCCGTAGAGGTCCGTGACGTCGTAGCCGTCGTCGCGGTCGGGGGTGGGGTAGAACGGCATCAGCCACAGGCACGTGACCCCCAGCTCGGCGAGGTAGTCCACCCGCTCGGCGAGCCCTCCCAGGTCGCCGATCCCGTCGCCGTCGGAGTCGTAGAAGGTCTCGACGTCGAGGCAGTAGATGACCGCCGTCTTCCACCACTGGTCGCTCGTGTCGGTGACGCGCATGCCTCCACCTAAGCGGACCAACGACCGCACCGCACCTGACCAGCGGGTATGCCGCGCAGCCGGCCACGCGGCCCACCGTCCGGCCGAAGGGCGCCCCGGGGTTCAGCCCACGTCGCGGGGGGTGGCCTCGTGACCGGCCCGCCCATCGGTGCGGCGGTCGGCCTTCATCTCGGCCTCGAACACGTGCCGTCGACCCTGCACCAGCTCGTCCCGCACCTGCTTCTCGAGCCTCTTGAAGTCGGCGTAGTAGCCGTCGTCGAACTCCTCGACGACCTGGAAGGTCCACCGACCGCCCAGCACGTTGCGCCCCACGAGCTCGTCCTCCAGCTGCGTCGCCAGCTCACTGTGGCCGGCCGCGCGCAGCTGGTCACAGGCCTCGCCCAGCGCGAGGTCGGCCGAGCCGGTCAGCCGGTGCAGGCCGTACAGCCGACCCCGCACCTCCTCGATGGTCTCGAACGCCTCGCTCAGCTTGCCGACCGCCTCGACCGTGGCGTCGCTGACGCCGGCGGGGCGGCGGTCCAGTTCCTGCTCACCCGAAGTCATGCTGCTCACCCGAAGTCATGCCCCCAGTCTGCGCGGCAAGCCGCCCGGCGCGCACTTCGGGACACCGTCAGCCGCCCCCGCGGGCGTCGTGCCTGCCCCAACCTCCGGACACCGCCAGATCGAGGGCGCCCACATCCGGACAAAGCGCCGCAGGGAACGTATGCTCCCCCGGGGGGCCGTGAGCGCGGTTCCCGGAAGGGGAACTCACACCATGATTCGTCGCACGAAGTCGTCACGCGCCGCCGCGTTGGCGACCTCCGCAGCCGCCGCAGCACTCGCCCTCACGGTCGTCGCCGCGCCGGCCCAGGCTCGCACCATCGACCCCCTGGCCTACCAGGGACCGGCGTCGACCGGCGCCGCCTCGGGCGCCAAGCGCACCGGCGCCACCACCAGCGCCACCACCGACTCGACCACCAGCTCGACCACCCGCACCCAGAGCGCAGCCGCCGCCACCAACTGYGGTCTCGTCACGCACCTGAGCTCCGCGGCCGACGGCCTCAAGGCCGGTTTCGTCGAGAACGGCGCCGCCACCCTCTACTCCTTCGGCGGAGCAGGAACGGCGCTGAAGGCCGGCGCCTACATCAACACCACGGGACGCGACCCCCTCGTCGAGAACTACCTCGCCGTCGGTGAGACCGGCGACCTGCTGCACGTCACGGTCACGATCCGCGGCGCGGCCACGGGCAACCCGACGTTCACCACCGCCTACAAGAGCCCGTGGGTCGGCTGGGGCACGAACGTCCGCTCGCTGACGGCCAGCGGCCCGTACCTGTACGCACTGATCGGCAGCGGGCTGCACCGCTACCAGATCGGCAGCGACTTCATGCCGACCAAGCGGGTCGCGGTCAACACCACCGGTTGGAGCAGCTTGCGCACCATGAGCTACTCCGGCACCGCCAACCTCGACGGTGGCAACGCCGACGGCATCCTCATGACGACCACCGGTGGCGCCCTGATCGAGTACGTGCTGCCCCACTCGGCCCCGTCCAAGTGGCTGAAGGGCGTCCTTGCCCCCAGCGGCTGGAACGTGTTCAAGCACGTCTCCGCCGGCTCGTGCGACGGTGTCGCCCGCAACATCGTGGGCATCACGCCCACCGGTGTCGTGCACAACTACATCGACGCCAACCGTTTCGACCTGAGCGGCGCCGACATCCGTCGCACCGGCCAGATCGCGAGCGACTGGCAGGCGGACTACTACTTCGACTGAGGTCCGCCCTCACCAGCACGACTGAAGGGGTATGCCGGGTGGTCACCACCCGGCATACCCCTTCGGCTTGGTGCGCTCAGCGCAGGACGAGAGCGTCCGCGGACTCGTCGAGGTCGACCGTGACGGTGTCACCGTCGCGCACCCGCCCCCCGAGGACGGCCTTGGCGAGCCGGTCGCCGATCTCCTTCTGCACCAGCCTCCGCAGCGGCCGCGCCCCGTAGGCCGGGTCGTAGCCCGTGATCGCGAGCCACTCCCGTGCCGCGTCGGTCACCTCGAGGGTGATCCGGCGGTCGACCAGCCGCGTGGCCAGGGCCCGCACCTGGAGCTCGACGATGTGGCCCAGCTCCGCAGAAGTGAGGGCGTCGAAGATGACGACCTCGTCGAGGCGGTTGAGGAACTCCGGCTTGAAGCTCGCGCGCACGACGCCCATGACGGCCTCGCGCCTCACCGAGTCCTCCATCGTCGGGTCGATGAGGAACTGGCTGCCGAGGTTGCTGGTCATCACGAGGATGACGTTGCGGAAGTCGACCGTGCGGCCCTGGCCGTCGGTGAGCCGACCGTCGTCGAGCACCTGCAGCAGGATGTCGAAGGTCTCCGGGTGCGCCTTCTCGACCTCGTCGAGCAGCACCACCGAGTAAGGGCGCCGGCGCACTGCCTCGGTGAGCTGGCCACCCTCCTCGTAGCCGACGTACCCGGGGGGCGCCCCGATCAGCCGGGCGACCGCGTGCCGCTCGGAGTACTCGCTCATGTCGATGCGAACCATGGCCCGCTCGTCGTCGAACAGGAAGTCGGCGAGCGACTTGGCGAGCTCGGTCTTGCCGACCCCGGTGGGGCCGAGGAAGAGGAACGAACCAGTCGGGCGGTCAGGGTCGGCGAGGCCTGCCCGTGACCGCCGGACAGCGTCGGACACGGCCTCGACCGCCGCAGACTGGCCGATCAGGCGCGAGCCGATGATGGACTCCATCGACAGCAGCTTCTCGGTCTCGCCCTGCAGCAGCCGGCCGGCGGGGATGCCGGTCCACGCCGAGATCACCTCGGCGATGTCGTCGGCACCGACGCGCTCCTTCACCATGAGGTCGGCGCCCCGCCTCCCCTTCGCCACCTCGTCCTCGTTGGCGAGGGCGAGCGCCTTCTCGAGCTCGGGGATCTCACCGAACTCGATCCGGCTGGCCGTCTCGAAGTCGTACTCGCGTCGGGCCTTCTCGAGCCGGGTCCGGGCCTCGTCGATCTGGGTCTTGAGCTCACCGACCCGGTTGAGGCCGGACTTCTCCGACTCCCAGCGGGCGTTGAGGACGGCGAGCTCCTCCGACCGGTTGGCCAGGTCCTCGCGCAGCTTGGCAAGCCGCTCGACCGACGCGTCATCGGTCTCGCGCTCGAGGTGGAGCTCCTCCATCTTGAGGCGGTCGACCGCGCGCCGGAGCTCGTCGATCTCCACCGGGCTCGAGTCGATCTCCATGCGCAGCCGCGACGCGGCCTCGTCGACCAGGTCGATCGCCTTGTCAGGCAGCTGTCGCCCACTGATGTAGCGGTCGGACAGTGACGCGGCCGCCACGAGCGCGGCGTCCTCGATCTCGACCTTGTGGTGCGCCTCGTAGCGCTCCTTGAGGCCGCGCAGGATCGCGATGGTGTCCTCGACCGAGGGCTCGCCGACGAAGACCTGCTGGAAACGCCGCTCGAGGGCGGCGTCCTTCTCGATGTGCTTGCGGTACTCGTCGAGGGTGGTGGCCCCGACGAGGCGCAGCTCGCCCCGCGCGAGCAAGGGCTTGAGCATGTTGCCGGCATCCATCGCCCCTTCGCCGGTGGCGCCGGCGCCGACGACGGTGTGCAGCTCGTCGATGAACGTGACGACCTGTCCGTTGCTGTCCTTGATCTCCTCGAGGACGGCCTTGAGGCGTTCCTCGAACTCGCCGCGGTACTTCGCGCCGGCGACCATGGCCCCCAGGTCGAGGCTGATCAGCCGCTTGTCGCGCAGCGACTCCGGCACGTCGCCGTCCACGATCCGCTGGGCCAGCCCCTCGACGACGGCGGTCTTGCCGACACCGGGCTCACCGATGAGGACCGGGTTGTTCTTCGTGCGGCGCGAGAGCACCTGCACGACCCTGCGGATCTCGGAGTCTCGGCCGATGACGGGGTCGAGCCGACCGTCCCTCGCGGCCTGCGTGAGGTCGGTCCCGTACTTCGCCAGCGCCTCCGCGCTCGCCTCGGGGTTCTCGGAGGTGACCTTGTGACCACCCCGCAGCTGCGGGATCTGGGCCTCGACGGCCTTGGTGTCCACCTGGACCCCCGGCACGGCGTGCTGTTCGAGCAGGGCGAGCAGCAGCACATCGGTGGACAGGAAGGTGTCGCCCATGGCCTGCATCAGGGTCTGGGCGTGCTGGAGGACCTGGAGAGACGTCTGCGCGAGCCCCGGCGGCTGGACGCTGCCCCCGGTCGTCCGAGGCAGTGCCGTCAGCCCACGTCGCGCTGCGGACGCCAGCGCCTGGGCGCTGCTGCCACCGGCGACGAGAAGCGCGTCAGTGGTGGTGTCGGGCTGTTCGGCCAGCGCCAGCGCGACGTGGGCCGGGGTGACCTCGGGGTGACCTGCTCCCTGCGCCTCGCGGTGGGCGAGGGCCAGGGCTTCAGCGGTCTTGGCAGTGGGCTTCAGCTCCATGAATGCGGGCCTCCTGAGACATGCGCGATGAAGAACTGGACATTTAACAGATGAAACTGTCAGAA
Source organism: Pedococcus sp. P2_A3 (assembly GCF_056405035.1). Taxonomy (NCBI): domain Bacteria; kingdom Bacillati; phylum Actinomycetota; class Actinomycetes; order Micrococcales; family Intrasporangiaceae; genus Pedococcus; species Pedococcus sp. P2_A3. The sequence continues at coordinate 127,569 of NZ_JBFUCW010000003.1, forward strand.
AGTTGCGTCTATTCCGCTCAACTTTGTGCTCCGAGCCTATCGGCCGAACGGCTACTACTCCTCAAACGCCTGCGGCACCTCATACCGATGGATTAGTTCTTAGGCATGACTTCAGGTATGGTCCAGCGCTTGCAGGGAACGCCCCCCGGAAGGACCTTCGCGTGAACCGGCCCAGAGCCCTGCTTCGAACGACCCATTCCCCCCTCTCCGCCCGGAGAGTCATGGCGATTCGCGTGGCTGCACTTGGTCTGTGCGTGCCCCTCGCCGTCACCGCGGCCATCGGTGCCAGCACGTCTGCGTCGGCCCGCCCGCTCGGCAGCACCGACTTCACCACCATGTCCATCAAGGCCACGGTCACCGGCACGGTCCAACGGGTCGCCTCCTACACGGGCACCGGCGCCCGTGCCGCCGACCTGGCCGGCGCAGCCGGCGTGGGGGCCGCGAGCTACGCCGTCCCCGCCGGGGCGATCTTCGTCGCCACCACGGGTAACGACTACGCGCCCGGCACCGCCGCCGGACCGGTCAAGACCATCACCCGTGCCCTCGCGCTCGCTCCGGCCGGCGGCACCGTGGTGCTGCGCGGCGGCACGTACCACGAGACCGTCACCATCAGCAGCAAGACCGTGACGATCCAGAACTACCCGAATGAAGCCGTGTGGCTGGACGGCTCGGTCCCGGTCACCGGATGGGTGCAGGACGGCACGGTCTGGCGCCACGACGGCTGGACCACCCGCTTCGACGCCAGCGTCGGCTTCACCCAGGGCGCCAAGGACGGCACCACCGCCGGCTGGCAGTTCGTCAACCCGGCATACCCGATGGCCGCCCACCCTGACCAGATGTTCATCGGTGGGGTGCAGCAGCGTCAGGTCGCCTCCCGCGCCAAGGTCGTGCCCGGCACCTTCTTCCTCGACGAGGCCACCTCCCAGCTCTACCTCGGCACCGACCCCACCGGTAAGGCCGTCCGGGGCACCACCCTGAGCAAGGCGATCAGCATCCGGACCAGCGGCACCGTCATCCGGGGCATCGGCATCCACCGCTACGCCCCGAGCATCTGGCACATCGGTGCCGTCACGGTCGAGCGCCCGGGCGTGCGCATCGAGAACGTGCGCATCGAGGACTCGGCCACCATCGGGCTCGGGGTCATCGCCACTGACGCGGTCATCAACCGGACCACCATCCTGCGGGCCGGGCTCCTCGGCATGCACGTCGCGACGGCCGACCGGTTCCAGCTCCTCTCGAGCCGGGTCGACAGCAACAACTGGGAGCGGTTCAACAGCGCGCCCGTCTCGGGCGGCGTCAAGGCCGGCCGCACGCGCGGGATCCTGGTCAAGGACACCTCGATCTCGGGCAACCTCGGCCACGGCTACTGGTCAGACGTCTCCACGTACGACACCAAGGTGCTCAACAGCAACATCGTGCGGAACTCGGCGACCGGCATCTTCCTGGAGATCTCGGCCCGCGGCACGATCGCCAACGATCTCGTCGACGGCAACGGCGCCGAGGGCATCAAGATCAACAACACGTCCAGCGTGACCGTCTACAACAACACCGTGGTCCGCAACGCCCGCCCGATCAACATCGTGCAGGACTCCCGGACGCCCGCGAACACCTCCTACGGCCACGACCCCCGCTACCCCAACGACCCGGAGATGACCTGGCTCGTGGGCCCGGTGACCGTGCGCAACAACGTCTTCGGCCTCCCGAACAGCAGCGCCAACTGCGTCCTGTGCGTCGAGGACTACACGCACACCCGCACGGCCGCCCAGATGGGTGTGACGAGCAACGGCAACGTGTTCAACCGCGTCAATGCCGGCGACCCGGACTGGCTGACCGTCTGGAGCCGCGGCTCGCTCAACCCGAACCCGGCCGTCTACGGCACGCTGTCGGCATACCGCAGCGGCACGGGTCAGGACACGACCAGCCTCGCGTACGACGGCGCCGTCGTGGTGTCCACCACGGGTGGGCTGAGCTCCACCGTGCAGGGCAAGGCCGGCACGGTCGCCGCCGCACTGCCCAGCTCGATCGGTGCCCTCATCGGCCAGCCGACCGGCACGCGGTACCTGGGCGCCTGGGGCCGCTGACCCGGACCGCGTCAGGGATGCCTGGGATGCCAGGGGTGCGCAGGGCGCACCCCTGGCATCCGCGCATCCGGCTCACCGCATTAGCGCATCAGCGCGTCACCGCATCCGGGTCAGGTCAGGGGCGTGGGGTCGGGGTCGTACCAGCCGCCGTGCTCCTCGGCCAAGGCGCTGAACCGGTCGCGCAGCCCGGACTCCACCGGGCCCGACTCGTCGGCGACCATCTCCTCGACCACGTGGACCGCCCACTCGTGGTCCTCGGAGTCGTCCTCGCCCGCCAACGCCTCGCGGACCACGCGGACCTCGGAGAAGCCCTCGTGGGCCAGCTCGGCAGCAACGTCGTCGGCGGTCTCTCGGTCGGGGAAGACCAGCAGGTGCTCACTCACGGGCACGAGTATGCCGCGCGGCCGCGGTCACTCGGTCCACCGACAGGCCCGCTCCAGCCGGGCCCGCTCGGCCGGACCCGCACACGACAGCCGGAAGCGGACCCAGCGCTCCGGAACCTTCATGTGCCAGACGAAGTCGTCCCAGTCGCTGGCGACGGCGAGACGGCGCTCCATGACGGCGAGGGGCATGGCGCGCCGGGCCGCCTCGCGCTCCACCCTTCGCTCGGTGGCGGACGCCGCCCACCCGGTGCACACGGTGTCGCCGCGCTCGGCGTGCACGAGCTCGTGCCAGAGGGAGCGACGCTCCTCCTCGAGACTGCGCCCGGAGCGGAGCACGATCGCCCGTCGCCCGTGGTAGTAGCGACCGGGCTCGGCGATGGGTTGTCGCAGCATCACCACGTCGCGCATCTCGCGCAGCACCGCCCAGGGGTCAGGAACCCCGGATGCGTCGCTCGATGGCGTCAAGCCTGCTCCTCACGTCGTCGATCAGGGCGAGGACCTCCTCGTCACTGACCCCTGACCGCACCCGGGAGCCCGGAGCGGTCACGAAGCCCCCATCTTGCGACGACGCACCGACAGGCTCACCGCGGTCGTCCAGCCCCAGCACCTCGAGCACCCTCGCGCGCTTGACGTCCTGGACCCCCAACCCGTCCTCGACGCGCTTCCACGTGATCGAGGAGATCCGGGCCTCCCGGGCGGCCTGCTCCTTGCTCCAGCCGGCGGAGAGGCGGGCGCGTTCGACGCGCTTGCCCAGGCGTTCGAGCTGCTCAGAGTTCATGAGCCGCATCTTGCCAGTCACACCCAGTCACTTCTAGTCCTGCTCAGTCACGCGTGGGCCAGCACGGCATACCGGGGCCGCGGGAGGTGGGCCCGTCGACGGTGCGGTGCGGCGCGAGCAGAGCGAATCTCCCTGCCTTCCTGTGGACCCTGTGCAGAACTCTTGCTCGGGCGACCGTTGTTGACTAGGTTCACGGGCATGCCTAGGGAAACGCCGCCAAAGCGAGCGATCGAGGTGCACGGCTACGCACTGCGCGTCATCCGCCAGGCCAGGGGGAGGACCGTGACCGACCTCTGCGCGGCCCTCGAGGTCGACCCGTCCTACATCCGCCACCTCGAGAACGGCAGCAAGCTGCGCGTCAGCCCCGAGTTCTACGCCTCACTCCTGCGCGAGCTGCAGATCGAGGACTACCGCGCACTCCTGGCCACGGCACCGCTGCGCGATGCGGTGTCCGCCTGAGCGGCCCTGCGGCCGTCAGTGCTGGGTGGGGCGCCAGACCACGAGGGCCTGGGAGCGCTGCAGCCGCGGGCGCTGGCCGGCCCGCACCGCGATCACGTCACCCGTGGGGCCGACGGCGAAGACCCGGGAGCCGGCCCGGGCTTGCGACGAGCGACGCGAGCGCTCGAGCTCGTCGGTCAGCTCGAGCACCCGGCCACGCAGGGCAGCCACCTGGTTCTCGAGCTCCATGATGCGCTGGATACCGGCGAGGCTGACGCCCTCCTCCTGCGACAGGCGCTGCACCTCCCGGAGCATCGCCACGTCGCGCCCGGAGTAGCGACGACCTCCGCCTCGCGTCCGCGACGGGCTGACCAGGCCGAGGCGGTCGTACTGCCGCAAGGTCTGGGCGTGCATCCCGGCCAGGGTGGCCGCGACCGAGATGACGAAGATCGGGGAGTCGTCGTCAGGGGAGTAGTGGCGGAGGTCGGCCATGACCGTCACCGGCGCGCGTTCGCGAAGAGCTCTGCTCGCGGGTCAAACCCCTCGTCGAGCGCTTGGAGGGTCTCGACCGCCGCCATCGCCTCGTCGGAGAGTCGCTGCGGCACCACGATCGCGACCTTGGCCATGAGGTCGCCCGGATGGTCCTTCCGGGGCACCCCGCGGCCCTTGATCCGCAGCACCCGGCCGCTCGGCGTGCCCGGGGCCACGCGCACCTTCACGGTGGAACCGTCGAGGGTGGGCACCGCCACGGTGGCGCCCAGCGTCGCCTCGGCGAAGGTCACCGGCAGCTCGATGGTGAGGTTGTCGCCCTCGCGACCGAAGACGGGGTGCTTCTCCACGGCGACGGTGAGGATCAGGTCGCCCGCGGGAGCGCCGGAGTCGCCGGGCTGGCCCTTGCCGCGCAGGCGGATCTTCTGACCGTCCTTGACCCCGGCCGGGATGCGCGTCGTGATCTGACCCCCACCCGTGGTGCCGAGGGTGACGGTGGCGCCTTCGACGGCGTCGCGGAACGACAGGCTCGTGCGGGCGGTCAGGTCCGCGCCCTTGCGCGGCCCCTGGGGTGCGCGGAAACCTGCGCCTCCGTAGGCCGGGCCGGCGCCTCCCCCGAACATCCCACCGAGGATGTCCTCGAGGTTGGGCTCCCCGCTGCCTCCGGTGGAGTAGCGGACGCGGGTGCCACCGCCGCGCCCCCCGCCACCGAACATCGAGGAGAAGACGTCGTCGAAGCCGCCGGCTCCGCCACCAGGGCCACCGGCGGTGAACCTGGCCCCGCCGCGGGCCATCTGGCGCACGGCGTCGTACTCGCGGCGCTTCTCGGGGTCGGACAGCACCGAGTTGGCCTCGCCGACGTCCTTGAACCGCTGCTCGGCGGCGGCGTCACCCGGGTTCTTGTCGGGGTGGTGGGCCCGGGCGAGCTTGCGGTACGCCTTCTTGATCGCCGCGCCGTCGGCGTCCTGGGGGACGCCGAGGATCGCGTAGAAGTCCTTCTCGAACCAGTCTTGGCTAGCCATGTCGGCGCCCTCCTCTCAACGGTGCGGTGCAGGTTTCGGGCCAGGTGGGCGAGAAACCGGCGATCGGCGTCATGCTGTGAATGATGCGGCCGTCACTCAGGATCGGCCACGGCGACGCGCGCGGCACGCAGGATCTGCTCGCCGGCGCGGTAGCCGGGCTGGAGCACCTGGACCACGGTCGTCGAGTCGGTCGGCTCCACCGAGCCGTCCTGGGGCCACGCGGTGTGCATCAGGGCCTCGTGCAGGTTGGGGTCGAACTGCTCCCCGGCCGCGCCGTAGCGCTCCAGACCGAACTTGCCGAGCGTCGACTCCAGCTTGTCGGCGATGGCCGCGAAGGGTCCGTCGGCGAGGTCGCCGTGCTCCCGCGCCGCGTGGATGTCGTCCAGCACCGGCAGCAGGGCCTCGATCACCGACTGGGCGGCGCGCTCCTGCACGACGGCGCGGTCGCGGTCGACCCGGCGCTTGTAGTTGACGTACTCGGCCTGCAGTCGCTGGAGGTCGGCCAGCCGCTCCCCCGCCAGGACGGTGTCCGGGTGGACCTCCGCATCCTGAGCACCCTCTGGGGCGCCCAGGTTGCGGGGGGAGGCGTCACCCTCGTCGAGGATGTCGCCGTGCAGCGGGGCCGCCTCGGCGGTGGTGGGCTCGACGGTCTCGCCGGCGCCCACCACCTCCTCGGCACCGTCAGGCGTGGGGGCCTGGTCGGTCACTTCTTCTCCTCGTCGTCTTCGACGACCTCGGCGTCCACGACGTCGTCGTCGGACGCACCCGCGCCGGCCGAGCCGGAGCCGTCGGAGGCCGCGCCGTCACCGGCGGTGCCGGCCTGCTCGGACTCGGCGGCCGCGGCATACATCGCGGTGCCCAGCTTCTGGGACTCCTCGGAGAGCTTCGAGGTCTTGGCCGAGATGTCCTCGGACGAGGCCCCCGACTCCGGCTTCAGCGCTTCCTTGAGGTCCGCGAGCGCCGCGTCGACGTCGCCACGACCGTCGGCCGGGAGCTTGTCGGCGTTGTCGGTGAGGAACTTCTCGGTCGAGTAGACGAGGTTCTCCGCGGTGTTGCGGGCCTCGGTCTCCTCGCGACGCTTCTTGTCCTCGTCGGCGTGGGCCTCGGCCTCCTTGATCATCCGCTCGATGTCCTCCTTGGCGAGGGCCGAGCCGCCGGAGATCGTGATCTTCTGCTCCTGGCCGGTGCCGCGGTCCTTGGCCGACACGTTGACGATGCCGTTGGCGTCGATGTCGAAGGTGACCTCGACCTGCGGCACGCCACGGGGGGCCGGGGCGATGCCGCTGAGCTCGAAGGTGCCCAGCTGCTTGTTGTGCTGCGCGATCTCGCGCTCGCCCTGGAAGACCTGGATGAGCACGCTCGGCTGGTTGTCCTCAGCGGTGGAGAACACCTCGGAGCGCTTGGTCGGGATGGCCGTGTTGCGCTCGATGAGCTTGGTGAAGAGCCCACCCTTGGTCTCGATGCCGAGCGAGAGCGGCGTGACGTCGATGAGGAGGACGTCCTTGCGCTCGCCCTTGAGGACACCGGCCTGCAGGCTCGCGCCGACGGCGACGACCTCGTCAGGGTTGACGCCCTTGTTGGGCTCCTTGCCACCGGTGAGCTCCTTGACGAGCGCGCTCACGGCCGGCATGCGGGTCGAGCCACCGACGAGGACCACGTGGTCGATGTCGGACAGCGCGATCCCCGCGTCCTTGATCACGTTGTGGAACGGCTGCTTGGTCCGGTCGAGCAGGTCCTTGGTCAGCTGCTCGAACTGGGCGCGGCTGATCGTCTCCTCGAGGTGGATCGGGCCGTTCTCGGACATCGAGAGGTACTGCATCGACACGTTGGTGCTGGTCGAGGAGGAGAGCTCCTTCTTGGCCTGCTCCGCCGCGTCGCGCAGGCGCTGCATCGCGATCTTGTCCTTGGACAGGTCGACACCCGAGGTGTTCTTCACGGTGGTGAGGAGGTGGTTGACGATGCGCTCGTCCCAGTCGTCGCCACCGAGCTGGTTGTCACCGCTGGTCGCGCGGACCTGGATGGTCGAGAAGCCGTCCTCCGGGTCCTTGCCGACCTCGAGGAGGGACACGTCGAAGGTGCCGCCACCGAGGTCGAAGACGAGGATGAGCTCGTCCTCCTTGCCCTTGTCGAGACCGTAGGCGAGGGCGGCCGCGGTGGGCTCGTTGATGATGCGCAGGACGTTGAGGCCCGCGATCTCACCGGCCTCCTTGGTGGCCTGGCGCTCGTGGTCGTCGAAGTACGCGGGGACGGTGATGACGGCGTCCGTCACGTCCTCACCGAGGTAGGACTCGGCGTCGCGCTTGAGCTTCTGCAGGATGCGGGCGCTGATCTCCTGCGCCGTGTAGGTCTTGCCGTCGATCTCCGGCGACTTCCAGTCGGTGCCGATGTGGCGCTTGACGGAGCGGATGGTCCGGTCGACGTTGGTGACGGCCTGGCGCTTGGCGATCTCGCCGACCAGCACCTCACCGCCCTTGGAGAACGCCACGACGGACGGGGTCGTGCGACCGCCCTCCGCGTTGGCGATGATCGTCGGCTCCCCGCCCTCGAGGACGGCGACGGCCGAGTTGGTGGTACCGAGGTCGATGCCGACCGCACGTGCCATGGTGAATCTCCTGTGTGTCTGGGTGACGCTGGGTTGAGTTGCCTGCACTCAAGTTAGGAGCCTGTATGCCGCGTGGCAAATCCGAGCGCCAAACTTGCGTTCACTCGACTCAACTTCGTGCGGGGCGGTGGTGTTCCCACTCCGAGGAAATTTCTCCTGCAGGGCTGAGCGAGGGTCGAGCGGCCGGGGCCAGCTCAGTCCTCGCCGCGGGCGACGCCGTGCCAGTAGCCGGCGATCTCGCTGCCCTCGCGCAGGACGGCGTCCGGCGCGGGCGGGGCCGGCCAGAGCTGGAGGAGGTAGCGGTCGGGCGCGGTCTCGTCGTCCTCCGGGGTGTCGAGCTCCTGGCCCTCGTCCATCTCGCTGACGCRGTACCGCGCTCGGTGCCACCCGGCTTGCGGGATCGTGCACCCGTAGGCGTTGTTGAACGTGGCGATCGTCAGGTCGGGCGTGGACAGCTCCACCGACACCTCGACGACGTCCTCCCACTCCTCGTCCACCTCGGGCGCGTCCTCGGTCCACGTGACCACGAGAGGGACCTCACCGGTGTGGAGGCCGGTCACCATGCCGAGCTGGTGCGGCACCTGCGCGCCGACCAGACCGTTCGCCTGGCCTCGGCGCGCCCCGACCAGGTCGTCGGACTCGTCGCCGCTGCCGTCGGGGTCGGAGTACAGGTCGATGAAGCCGTAGTGCACCTCGACCAGACCTGCGAACACCTCGGACATGCCGTCAGCCTCTCGCGGTTGGCAAGGACGGAGCAATCCGGGTCGAGAGGAACTGCACCAGGGAGTCGCCCCAGGCAGCCCAGCCGGCCGGGTTCGGGTGGTAGACCTCGGCCTGTCGACCGCCCTTGGTACCGAACCCGACGAACCAGGGATCCGCCGTCGACCCCGCGGCCGCCTTGGCGCCGAGCTCGTGGCCGGCGAAGACGGTGGCGGCTGAGGTGTCGAGGTAGGTGCGCTCACGGCCGGGGCCCGACGCCCGCACGGCGTCCACGACCTGCTGCTGCATCACCGTGCCAGCCGCACCCAGCGCACGGACACCCCGGTTGGCGTCGTAGCCGCCCTCCTCGACCAGGGGCCGGTCCGGCGCCAGGAGCGGGTAGCTGCGCAGGACGAGGGTCGCATCGGGGCGCATCCTCGAGCGCACCTGCGTCAACGCTGCGGTCAGCTCGGAACGCAGTCGGGGGAGCGTGCCGTTCGCGTGCGAGATGCCGTCGGCGCAGCCGCCCCGTGCCGTGCCGGTGGCGAACAGGAAGCACTGCAGGACGATGCTCCCGAACCCGACGTCGTTGCCGCCGATGGTCAGGACCACGACATCGGCGGTCCGGTCGACGGCGTCAGCCTGCGCGGGGTGCGACTGGTCGCGGGCCCGGGTCAGGTCGGCCACGACGGCCCCGCTGCAGGAGACGTCCACGACCGCGGCCCGCACGTGCGCGGCATACCGGCGTCCCGCGCTGCCGGGCGTGCGGAAGCACGCGTCGAGGTAGCCCCCGGCGCCGTTGCCCGCCGAGTAGGAGTCACCGAGCAGGACGACCTTGTCGAGGCGCTCGAGCGGTGGGGCGGCCGGCGCGCGGCTGGAGCCGGCCACGGCCAGTCCCGCGCCGCCGAGGACGGCCACGGCGACCAGTGGCACGGCGAGCCTCATCCACCTCACGTCCGCACCTCCTCTCCGGTCAGGCTCCCAACGCTACGTCGCCACCCTGCGAGGCGGACACCGGCTCCGCCGGCGCACGGCGGCAGGATCTCGGCCCATCGCCCGACTTCCCGCCCGCTCTCCGCCGCACGGCGGCAGGATCTCGGCCCATCGCCCGACTTCCCGCCCGCTCTCCGCCGCACGGCGGCAGGATCTCGGCCCATCGCCCGACTTCCCGCCCCCTCTCCGCCGCACGGCGGCAGGATCTCGGCCCATCGCCCGACTCCTGAGGCAGGTATGCCGCGTGGCTGTCGGTGGGGGGTCCTAGTGTGGGCGTCATGGCCGAGAAGCGTTCGTCACACCTGAGGGTGGTCCGCACCCCGTCCGCCCCCGCGCGGACTCCGGAGGTCTCGCGCGCCGACACTGACCCCACCGGGAGCTACTGGGCCGAGCTCCAGGCCCTGCGCGACGAGCGCCAGCGCCTGCGCGCCGGTTGAGCGCCCGGCCGCCTCGGGTGGGGTCGGGGTAGCGTCGCCGCTCGTGGACGACCGATGCTTCGCGCGCACCGTCGCAGAGCTGACGGCTGGCGACGGCGACCTCGCCGCGCTCGTGGCCGCCCACGGCATACCTTCGCTGTGGCTGCGACCACCGGGTTTCGCGAGCCTGGTGCTCTTCATCCTCGAGCAGCAGGTCTCGCTGGCCTCCGCGGCGGCTGCGTACCGCAAGGTGCTCGAGCGACTGGGCTCGATGGCGCCCGAGGCCTTGCTGGAGACCACGCCCGAGGACCTGCGGGMTGACGGGGTGTCGCGCCAGAAGGACCGCTACCTGCGGGCGCTGGCCTCAGCCGTCCTGGCGGGCGAGCTCGACCTGCCCGCCCTTGACGCACTGGGCGACGACGAGGTGCGCCGGGCCCTCACCGCGCTGCCCGGCATCGGACGGTGGACGGCGGACGTCTACCTGCTCGCCTGCCTCGGTCGTCCGGACCTCTGGCCGGTGGGTGACCGGGCCCTCCAGGTAGCCGCCGCTGAGGCGCTGCACCTCGACGTCGTGCCCGACCAGGCTGGGCTCGAGCTGCTCGGCGAGCGCTGGCGTCCACACCGGTCGACCGCCGCCCGCCTGCTCTGGCACGGGTACCTCGTCCGCCGCGGTCGCTCCGAGACCCCCCTGGCGGTCCTCGACTGACCGAGCCCCGGTGATGAAAGGTCAGTTCGCGGTGACCTCACGGGCGAGCGCGGGCGGCATGTAGTCGTAGCGGACGAAGCTGCGGGTGAAGGTGCCGGTGCCGTGGGAGACAGACCGCAGGTCGACCGGGTAGCGGGCCAGCTCGTGGGCAGGGACCTCGGCGTGGATGACGGTGCGGCCGGCGACCTCGCCCGGCTCGGTGCCGTGCACCTGTCCGCGCCGGCCGCGCAGGTCGGCCAGCACCCCGCCGACCGCGTCGTCGCTGACCTCGATGTGCACCTCGTCGACGGGCTCGAGCATGGCCACGGTCGAGTCGTTGGCGGCCTCGCGCAACGCCATGCCGGCGGCGGTCTGGAACGCCATGTCCGAGGAGTCGACCGAGTGGGCCTTACCGTCGACCAGCGTGATCCGCACGTCGACCACGGGGTAACCCGCCAACACCCCCTTCTCGAGCTGGCTGCGGGCACCCTTCTCCACCGAGGGAATGAAGTTCCGCGGCACCGCCCCACCGACGACCTTGTCGACGAACTCGATGCCCGCTCCACGCTCCAGGGGCTCGATCTCGAGGTGGCAGACGGCGTACTGGCCGTGCCCACCCGACTGCTTGACGAGCCGGCCCTGCACCTTGGTGGGACGGACGAAGGTCTCGCGAAGCGACGTCCGCACCGGCTCGACCTCGACGGGCACGTGGTAGCGGGAGTCGAGGGTGGCGATCAGCTGGTCGACGTGCGCCGGACCCATCGCCCACAACACCAGCTGGTGGGTCTCCGCATTGTGCTCGAGTCGCATGGTGACGTCCTCGGCCACCAGCCGTTGCAGGGCGGTCGCGAGCTTGTCCTCGTCGCCCTTCGACCTGGCGTGGATCGCCACCGGTAGCAGCGGGTTCGGCAGCAGCCAGGGTTCGACGAGAGCCGGCTTGTCCTTGCGCGACAACGTGTCCGAGGTCTCGGCCCCCGCCAGCTTGGAGACCACGACCACGTCACCGGCGATCCCGGCCGTGATCGGGCGGATCTCATCACCCACCGGTGCGGCCAGGGGACCGATGCGCTCGTCGTCGGTGTCGTGGTCGGCGTGCTCGTCCACGAGGTGGCTCGCGAAGTGCTGGAGGTGACCGGAGATGTGCACCGGCTCGTCGGGTCGCAGCGTCCCCGAGAAGACCCGCACCAGCGACTGACGTCCGACGAAGGGGTCGGTCGTGGTGCGCACGACCTCGGCCACGAGCGGCCCGTCGGGGTCGCAGGTCACCGTGCCGAAGTCGCCACCGGCCGGGGTGTACACGGTGGGGACGGCCGCGCCGACCGGAGAAGGGAAGCCCTTCTCGCACAGCTCGAGGAGCGCCTCCACCCCGACACCGTTCGGGGCGTGGGTCGGCAGGATCGGGAAGAAGCGGGCCGTCGCGATGGCGAGGCGCAGGTCGCCGGAGATCGCCTCGGTGTCCACCTCCTCGCCCCCCAGATAGCGCTCGAGGAGCCCTTCGTCCTCGGACTCCTCGATCACGGACTCGATCAGCTCACCCCGCTGGGCATCGATCAGCTCACCCTCGTCGGTGCTGGGCTCCCGGTCGGCCTCACCGCCACCCGGCTTCCGCTCGGTCACGGTGCGGCGCAACAGGTTCAGCAGCCCGGTGACCTCCCCGTCGACGACCAGCGGCAGGGCCAGGGGTTCGGCGTCCCCGAACGCTCGCTGGCACCCGCCCACCGTCGCCTCGAAGTCGGCTCGCGCCTGCTCGAGGCGCGTCACGGCGACGGCACRCGGCATACCGAGCACCTCGCACTCGCGCCAGAGCAAGCGCGTTGGCTCGTCCACGCCGTCGGCCGCGGCCACGACGAAGATCGCGGCGTCAGCGGCCCGAAGACCGGCGCGGACATCGCCCACGAAGTCGGGGTGGCCCGGGGTGTCGAGCAGGTTGAGGGTGACCTCACCGCTCGGGATCGAGGCCGCCGTGAGGGACTGCGTGGGCGGCAGTTCGCCCCCCTCACGAGCGCGGCGGCCCGGGATCCGGGCCGCCACGAGCTGGTCGAACAGTGCCGTCTTGCCGGCCCCGCTCGCTCCCACCAGGACCACGTTGCGGATCTGGTCCGGAGAGGCGGGGCCCGCAGCGTTACTGACACGGTTCATGGAAGTCACCTTGCTCCGGTCGCCACCGCGCCGCAAGGGTTCTCGGCGCGGTGGCGCCGGATCAGTCGGTGGAGCTTGTGGTGGACGGCTGCGGGGTCGACGTCGCGGTGGGCTTTGGTTGGGGATCGCGCTTCGGGCAGCCACCCATGATCGAGCTGGGCAGGCTGAAGATTCTCAGCGACGTGGTCTTGGCCGCTTTGTTGTCGGAGGCATCCAGGGTCACCACCCGGTCGTCGGCGACGAAGTAGTACTGCGCGCCAGTGATGCGAACGGCGTTCCCGGTCTTGCGGTCGAGGTAGTAGGAACCGGCACCATTGGTCGCGTACACGATTCCCGTCCTGGTGATCGTGGGGCTCGCCTGGATCTCGGCCTCAGCACCAAGCCGCAGCACCAAGCGTGTCGGTTGCGAGATCGTCGGGGCGAACCAGAGTTCCTTGTAGGGCGAAGGCTCGTCGGGATTGTCGTTGGTGTAGGCGACGCTGCCGTCGTCGCCGAAGGCGACCATCACCCGGCCGTCGAAGCGACGAAGCCCCGCGGGGGGATCCTTCTCCTGAAGGGTCCGAGGGTCGTAGACACGCCTGGTCGAGTCGCCCATGGTCAGCAACAGGTTGTCACCAAGGAACTGGACGCCGTTGACGTAGCCCGTGAAGGCGTCCCGCACGGCGCCGGTCTCGAGGTCGACGACCTTCACTGTTCGCTGACCGTCCGGGCCGCTGCCCTGGACCCAGGCGCCGACGCCGTCGTGGACCACCGGGGGGTCGATCGGGCTGACGTAGGGGATCCCAGCCGCGTCCGACGCGTTGTCGCCGAGGTGCCGGTTCGTCCCGGAGGACAAGTCGTAGAGATAGACGGAGAAGTCGTCGAAGCCCTCGAGTCCATGGGTCTCCACCCAGAGCACATGTGCATCGTCGAACCCGCCCGCGGCCTGGTAAGTCACCGGGTCCTTGAACCGTCGGATGATGCGGTGCGCTCCCGTGCGGATGTTCCACATCGACGCGCCGTCGAACCTGGCGCCGCGCTCCTCGGTGAACATCCAGCCATCGGGCGAAATGGGGGAGTGGGCCGTCAGGTCGCGAACGCCCGCTGACACGGGCGGCTCCCACTCGTGAGCCACGGTGCGGGCCAGTGCTTGCGACGCTGTCAACTCGCAGACGGCGGAGTGCTGCCACCACGGCGAGGCGTCGACATCAAGGGGAGTGGTCGCGGTAACGGTCATCGCACGGGGGGACGTCGATCGTCCCCCCGTGCACGCACCCAGGGCCAACACGCCGACGGCGAGCAGCGCGATCACGCGCCTACCAGACATAGCCCCGACCGGCGTTGATGGTGGYCAACGCGGTGGCGGAGAGGACCGAGTACTCGGGAACGCCACTACCCCAGCTGACATGGATGGAGTGCGCCGAGTCCTCGTACCTGATCGACGCTCCGGAGCTGGAGTAGCCGAACATGGTGTACCAGTGGAAGATCGTGCGATCACGTGGGTGTCCAACCAAGTGGTAGGCCGAGGACGGCACCTCATAGGCGTCGCCGATGACCGGGTCGTTGGCGGAGACATCAGCCACCAGACGGGTTCTGAAGTTCGCGATCACGGTCGAGGAGGCTGAGCCGTAGCCCACTGGGTAGTACCGCAGCGCTCGATACCGCAGGTGGTAGTTGAGCACGTCGGGCACCGGGTAGCCCATCGTGGCCGTCGTCACGTTGGCATTGACCCCCGACCAGGCTGTACCCGCTGTCGTGGTGCGGAGCTGGGACGCAGTGGTTGACTTGCTTGCCGAGATCCCCAGGTGCGCCAACGCCTCCGAGACCGCGGCCGGGCCGCAGTAATAGCTGGTCGCCTGGTCCTGCTGCTTCCCACTCATGGTGTACGCCGTGGGTGGCGGACCGCCAGGGTCCACCACGGTCGGAGTTCTCCCGGCCCCCGTTCCGTGCACTCGGGCCAGCGCGGCCGCGAACTTGGCCGCCTCCCCATCAACGGCCCACTGCGGCACGTCTAGGTGTGGGTCGGCGTCGCGACCCTTGTCAGGGGCCACTTGGGCCAGCCCTACAGGACTCGGCGTCTGACTGGGTTCGCCCGACCATGCCGGGCTTGGCATCGTCATGCAGGCTGCTCCCACCGATGCCACTGCGAAGCAAACTCTTCTGAGCATATCTATCCCCCCATATACATGACTACACATCGTCGAAGTCACCGAAAATGCCAGCCATACATCCAGCTTGTCAATAGATTTCTAGTCATAGGCAGGCAAGGCCTATCGAGGTAAGCCGTCGCGCGGCAGGGGGTCTCAGGTCCCGCGCCTCACCCGGTCAGGGGGCGAAGAGCGCGGCTGCCACGGGGAGGAGGCTGGCGCCGACCACGACCCAGTCAGCCCGTCGCCATGGCGCCGGCTCAGCCCAGGTGCGCCGGTATGCCGTGGCGAACCCCCGGGAGTCCATCGCCACCGCGAGCGCTGCCGCAGACTGCAGCGAGCGGACGAGCATCCCCATCGTGAGCGCCCAGAGCTCGGCGAACACCGACCGAGGGGACCGAGCCGTGGCGCCGATCCCCCGCACCCGGCGGGCTCGGGCGATCTCGGACCAGATCTCGCCGAACGTGTGGACCCGCTGGAGCGCCGCTGCCACCGCGACCACCGGTCGGGCAGGGAGCCGGAGTCGCTGCCCCAGGTGGTCACCCAAGGCGTCGGCGTCGACGTGCTGGATCAGCACCGCCGAAGGGAGCACGATGACCATCACCCTCAGGCCGCCGGTGAACGCGGTGTCCAGGTCCTGACCGCCCAGCAGCCACGTGGACCAGGCCACGGACAGGGCACCCAGCACCCCGGGGGCCAGTCGCAGGAGCACCCCCCGCAGTCGACCCGAGGGTGCTGGTCCGGCGCCGGGCGCCCGCAGGGCGAGCACTGCGAGGGCGCCCTGGACCGCGAGCACGACCAGGCTGGTGGACCAGCGGGGCGAGACGACCCCTGCCGGGACCGCGAGGGTCGCCCCCGCCATCAGGGACAGCGGGCCGGCACGGGCCACCCACGGGCGTCGTCGGGCCGGCTCGGGTGGCGGCTGCGACGGGCGCTCGATGGTCGTCACGGAGTCGGCGCGGGTGATGACGGCATCGTCGTGCGTGGTCAGCACGATCGCGGAGCCGGCGTCACGCAGTCCCTCGACGATGCCCATGACGGCGGCCCAGGTCAGCCGGTCCTGGCCCACGGTGGCTTCGTCCGCGCAGAGCAGCGCCGGCTGGTGGACCACCGCGGAGACCATCGCGAGGCGTCGCTGCTCGCCCCCGGAGAGATGCCGCGGATCGGCCTGCTCCAGCTGTGAGAGGCCGAGGTGGGCGAGCAGTGCACGCGCCCTGGCCAGGGCTTCGGACTCCACCAGCCCGACGGCCAGGGAGGTGGTCATCACCTCGTCGAGCACGGTGCGGCTGACGATCGTCGAGCTGGCCCACTGCGGCACCCAGGCCACCCGCGTGGCGAGGTCGACCGTGCCGAGCTCGCGCGGGTCACGTTCGCCGGCGACCGCGAGGTCGGGGCGCAACCGCACCTCCCCCGAGTCGCGCTTCAGCAGCCCCGCGAGGGCGAGCACGAACGTCGACTTGCCGGCGCCACTCGGACCCACCAGGGCGTGCAGCTGCCCTGCCCGCGCCTGGAACCACTGGTCCCGCACCGCGACCGTCGTGCGGGTGGAGCCGTCGAGGGCGCGCACCGACCTGGAAATGGTGACGTCGGCGGCGTCGAGGGTGAGCACGTTGGCGCCCGTGGACGTGGGCGTGAACACCCCGAGAGGTATGCCGCGCGGCTCGGGATCGGGGATGCCTGGCACCCAGATACCTTGGGCGGCAAGGGATTCCCCGTGGCTGGCCAGCACTGTGGGCGGCTCGCCATCAGCCACGATCCGCCCACTGGAGTCGAGGACGACGAGGCGGTCGACGACGTCCAGCCAGGGGCCGAGCCGGTGCTCGACGACGACCGTGGTCAGGCCACGCGACCGCGTCACCTCGTCCACGACGGTGCGCACCGAGGCAGCGTTCGCGGGGTCGAGCATGGCTGTGGGCTCGTCGAGCAGGAGCACCTTCGGCTCCAGGGCCAGCGCCCCCGCGAGCGCCAACCGTTGCTGCTCCCCGCCCGACAGGGCGTACGTCGGGGTGTCCTCCGGCATCTCGAGGCCGACCGCGACGAGCGCGGCGGTGACGCGCGCAGGCATGTCCGCGCGCGGCATACCGATGTTCTCGAGGCCGAAAGCGACGTCTCGGCCGACCGTGGCCGACACGATGCCCGCGCCGGGCTCCTGCAGGACGAGTCCGACGTCACCCGCCCGTGAGCCGGGAACGGCGCCGTCGAGCAGGACGGTGCCGCCACGCTCGCCGGAGTCGGCGACCTCGAGCACCCCGGCAAGTCCACGCAGGAGAGTGGACTTGCCGGAGCCGCTCGGGCCAACGAGCAGGACTCGCTGCCCTGCGGGGAGGTCGAGGTCGAGGCCGGGGATGACCGGCTCTCGACGACCGTACGGGCGCCAGGTCAGCCCCCGGACCTCGAGGTGACCCCGCCGCCCGGTCGGGACGGCGGGACCCCGACGCTCAGACAGCTCGTGACTCCCGGGCTTCCTGTCCTGCGGGGAACGCACCGAGGGCACCGGCTCGGGCCAGGCCCCGCGTCAGCAGCCAGCCGAGGCCACCGGCCACGAGTGCGCCCGCGACGGTGAGGATGCCCCCGTAGGCGAGCTTGTAGCCCATGTCCCAGTCGGTCCAGTAGACCTGCCACTCGTAGATCGCCTCGAGCGGCGCGGACAGCGCGCCGGCCAGGAGGGCCGCGCCGATGCCGAACGCGGCATACCCGAGGATCAGGAAGGCGATCTCCGCCCCGAGGCCCTGCAGGATGCCCGAGACGAGCGTGGTGGCACCCCACTTGGTGCCGGGGAGCATCGAGACGAGGGCTGCCACCACCTCGCACAGCAGGGCCGAGCCCGGGCGTCGGATGACGAGCCCACCGATCACGCCGGCCATCAGCCACGGCGCTCCCGTGATGCCCTGGAGCGGCGGGAAGACGGCTTCGAGCCCGGCGGCCGGTGCGGCGTAGGCCAGGCCCCAGGCCCAGTAGGCGACACCGAACGCGGCGCCGAGGAAGGCGACGGTCAGGAGGTCGACGGTGCGCCAACCCCAGAGCGCCCCGCTGGCGCGGATGCTGCCGCGGCGGCGCGCGGTGGAGGTGGGGGTGGAGGTGCTGTCGGCCGAGGTGGCCGGGGTGTTGGTGGTGCTCATGTGTTCTTCTCCCGTGGAATCCGGTGGATACCTCGGGGAGACAGCTGCCGGACGAGGAGCACCTGTGGTGGCGCACTCGCCCGACAGGTGTCTGAGATCTCGACTCCCTACGCCGGTGCGAACCGGATCAGGTGTGAGGGTCTGCGGTCTCCCGCACTCTCAGCGCTTGCGCGCTCCCCTGTCGTTACGCGTCGAACACTACTCCACGATGTGACAGGGTGGAGGCCCAGGTCGGTGGCAGTTTGCCGCGGCCGGCAGGCGACCGGCAGGCGACCGGCAGGGCGATCAGGACGGAGAGGTGCGACATGGGACCACTGGTGTGGCGAGTGCTCGGGACCGGGTCGGCGGTGCTTGCCGGCGTCATCGCCAACAAGCTGGTCACCACGATCTGGAAGAAGGCCGGCCGTGACGCCGTGGTCGACCCGCGCGACCCGCGCACGCCGTGGAAGGACGCCGTGGCCTTCGCCGCGCTGACCGGGCTGGCCGCCGGTGCGGCCAGGGTCATCGCGACCCGCAAGGCCGCCGAGTACTACCAGAAGTCGGCTGGCCACCTGCCCAAGGCCATGCAGGAGGGCGACGCTTGACGCGTCGCTAGAGCTCCAGCGCCCGCGCGATCGGCACACCTGCGCGGTAGGACAGGTGCACGTGCGACGGCGCATCGAGCACCGTCAGGTCGGCTCGGGCGCCGACCTCGATGCGGCCGATGTCGCTGCGCCGCAACGACTTGGCCGAACCAACCGTGGCCGCGAGCACGGCCTCGCCCGGGGTGAGTCCCATCTCGCGCACCGCGAGGGCGATGACGAACGGCATCGACGACGAGTAGCAGGTGCCCGGGTTGCAGTCGGTCGCCAGCGCGATCGACACCCCTGCCCGCAGCAGCGCCGCGGCGTCGGGGTAGGGAGACCGGGTGGAGAACTCGACACCCGGCAGCAGGGTCGCGACCGTGGTGTCCGCAGCCCCCGACAGTGCCTCGACATCGGCGTCGGACAGGTACGTGCAGTGGTCGACGCTGGCCGCCCCCAGCTCCACGGCGAGGCGCACGCCGCGACCGTGGCCCAGCTGGTTGCCGTGCACCCGCAGCTCCAGCCCCGCCTGCCGTCCTGCCAGAAGGACGGCGAGGGCCTCGTCCTCGGTGAAGGCGTGGGCCGAGTGTGGCTCGCAGAAGACGTCGACCCACCTCGCGTGCGGAGCCGCTGCCTCCAGCATCGGCCCGGTGACGAGCGCGAGGTATGCCGCGCGGTCAGCGGCATACTCGCGTGGCACGACGTGGGCCCCGAGGAACGTCGTCTCCGGGGTGAACTCCTGCGCGATCCGCAGGGCCCGGGCCTCGTCGTCGACGGTCAGCCCGTAGCCGCTCTTGATCTCGACGGTCGTCGTGCCCTGCGCGCGCATCTCCGCGACCCGGGCGGCGACCAGGGTCCGCAGCTCGTCGTCGGAGGCCGCACGGGTCGCAGCGACGGAGACGCCGATCCCGCCCCCGTCGTAGGGCGTCCCGGCCATCCGGGCGGCGAACTCGTCGCCACGGTCGCCGGCGAACACCAGGTGCGCGTGCGAGTCGACGAAGCCGGGGAGCACGGCCCGGCCCTCCACGTCGACGGAGCGGTCCGCAGCGGGCGCGTCGGCGGCAGCACCCACCCACGCGATGGCGCCGTCCTCCACGACGACGGCCGCGTCGTGGCGCAGCCCGAGCCCGTCGGGCGTGCTGCCGTCGCACGTGACGAGCTCGCCGATGCCGGTGACGAGGGTGCTGCTCATCGGTGGTCCCGGACATCGGCCAGCGCCTTGCCCAGCAGGGCGGCCACGTCACCCAGACGGTGGCGGCCCGACTCGACCACCACCTGACCACCGACCACCACGGTGTCGACGTCGGATCGCGTTGCGCTGTAGAGGATCTGGCCGGCCTTGGCGCCCACGGTGTTGACCGTGTCGGTGCGGACCACCACGAAATCCGCGACGGCGCCGTCGGCGATGATCCCGGCATCGTGCCACCCGAGGCTGCGGTAGCCGTCGACGGAGGCTGCCGCCATCAGCTCGTCGGGGGTGAAGCGGCCGCGCTCGTTGCTCGCCAGTCGCTCGTGCATCTCCAGGCCGCGCACCTCCTCGAACGGGTCGATGACGGCGTGCTGGTCTGAACCGAGCGTGAGCCTGGCTCCCGCCTCGGCCAGCGCCCTCGCCGGGCCGATGCCGTCGGCGAGGTCACGCTCGGTCGTGGGGCAGAAGCAGGCGGTCGACGCGGACCGGCCGAGCAGCTCGACGTCGTGGTCGGACAGGTGGGTGGCGTGGACGGCGCTGAACCGGTCACCCAGCAGCCCCGCCTCGTCGAGCAGCTCCGTGGGGGTGGCGCCGTAGAACATCTGGGTGGCGAGGTTCTCGGCCGGTTGCTCGCTGACGTGGGCGTGCACGATGCGTCCACGCGTCACCTCGGCCATCGCGCGCAGGTCGTCGCGGGGCACGGCGCGCACCGAGTGCACAGCCGCACCGATCCGGGTCGTGGCATCGGGGGCGAGCGCCGCGACGCGGGCCGCCCAGCGGTCGACGTCGCCGTCGGTGAACCGTCGTTGCACGTCGTCGAGCGGCACGTGCCCGTCTCCCGACAGGCCCCCGGCGAGGTAGCAGGTGTCGAGCAGCGTGAGCCGCAGTCCCGCCTCGCGGGCCGCCTCGATGACGACGGCGCCCATCTCGTTGGGGTCGGCGTAGGGCCGCCCGGCGGGGTCGTGGTGCAGGTAGTGGAACTCCCCGACCACGGTGGTGCCGGACAAGGCCATCTCGGCGAACACCGCCTTCGCGAGCGCGAAGTACGTGTCGGGCGTGAGGTGTCGCGTGACGGCATACATCTGCTGGCGCCAGGTCCAGAAGTTGCCGCCGTCCCCGTGCGTGCGCCCGCGCAGGGCGCGGTGGAAGGCGTGGCTGTGGGCGTTGGCGAGCCCGGGCAGCACGACGCCGTGGAGACGCACGTCTCCTGCCTCTGCCTTGGCGTGCCCCTGCACACGGGCGAAGACCCCGTCGACGACGTCGAACCGCACGCCGGTGGCGAGTCCCGTGGGGAGCCAGGCGTGCTCCGCCCAGTACGTCGTCGCGGTCGTCATGGCGGCCGTCACGCCGCATCCCCGGCGAGGTCCTCGAGGACGGCGGCCAGGGCGGCCACGCCCTCCAGGCAGTCGGACGTCTCGGCGAACTCCTCCGGGGAGTGCGAGACGCCCGTCGGGTTGCGGACGAAGAGCATGGCCGTGGGGATGCCGGCGTTCGCGAGGATGCCGGCGTCGTGACCAGCCCCGGTGCCCAGGACCGGTATGCCGCCGAGCCGGGTGCCCAGCCGTGCGCTCAGCGAGGTGTCGAACGGCGTGGACGGGGTCCATGACTCCTGGGTGATCTGGCCGCCCGCCTGCTCGACCATGGCCGTGATGTCAGCCACGGCTCGGCGCACCGCTCGCGGGCTGGCGCCACGGGCATCGAGCCAGCCCGTGACCGCGCTCGGGATCGCGTTGACGCCGCCGGGGGTCACGACGACCTTGCCGATCGTGGCGACGCACCCGTGGGTGATGGCGGCCTCGCGCGCGGCGAGCACCGCACCGGCATACCCGAGCATCGCGTCGTGACGGTCCTCGAGCCTGGTGGTGCCCGCGTGGTTGGCCTCCCCGGTGAAGTCGAGCCGCCACCGGCCGTGCGGCCAGATGTCGCTACCGACCGCGACGGGGTGGCCGAGGTCGACCAGCCCGCGCCCCTGTTCGACGTGCAGCTCGACGAAGCTGCCGATGCGGCGCAGCGCGTCGTCGTCGCGACCGATCTGGTGCGGGTCGCGGCCGGCCGCCTTGAGCGCGTCAGCCATCGTCGTGCCGTCGGCATCGGTGAGGCTGCGGGCGCGACGGGCGGTCATGGCTCCCGTGATGACCCGTGAGCCGGCGCACGCGACCCCGA
This sequence comes from Pedococcus sp. P2_A3, assembly GCF_056405035.1. Lineage (NCBI taxonomy): Bacteria > Bacillati > Actinomycetota > Actinomycetes > Micrococcales > Intrasporangiaceae > Pedococcus > Pedococcus sp. P2_A3. The sequence goes on from NZ_JBFUCW010000003.1 coordinate 149,454, forward strand.
ACCGAGCGCCCTCCTCGTCCACGAAGTTGACGATGCCGATCGGCTTGGAGGGCTGGAAGTCCTTGTCGCGCAATGCGTCCACCGCGGCGAGGGCACTCACGACCCCGAGCGGCCCATCGAACGCGCCGCCGTCCGGCACGCTGTCGAGGTGGGAACCGGTGACGACGCCCTTGTCGCCCCTGGATGCCGCCGAGTCGGGGTCTCCCCACCAGGCCCACTGGTTGCCCATGCGGTCCTCGGTGAGGTCGAGCCCGCGCGTCACGCACTCCCCGGCGAACCACTCGCGCAGGTCGTGGTCCTCACGGGTCCAGGCGAACCGGCGGTAGCCGCCGCTCTGGGCGCTGCGTCCGACCGGTTGCAGGTCGGCCCACATCGACTCGAAGCTCACGGTGTCCTCTCCAGCTCTGGCCGCGCCGACGGCGAGGTCCGTGCGACGCTCTGCTCAACCGGCACCGAGACCATTCCACACCAGGGCGGGCCAGCGCACGGCAGGACTCGGTGCAATGCGTCTCGGATCCCAGACCTGGGCGACCGACGGTACCCGCGCCAGGATTCGGCCCATCGCCCGAATCCAGGCCCAGCGGCTGCTGGTCAGCCCGCGAATGTCGGCCAATGGCCCGTCTCTGCACGCGCGACCTAGCATGACGACATGACCGAGGACCGCGCCCCTGACCCCGCCGGGAAGCACACCCCCACCGAAGGTGAGGCTCGGGCAGCGACGGCCCTGGCCGCCAGCGGGATCGAGCACACGATCACGCGGCACGGGCGGGTCGGCTCCCTCGAGGAGGCGGCGGCTGCCCGTGGTGTCGAGCCGCGGGACATCATCAAGACCTTGGTCGTCCGGCGCGCGGAGGACGACTACCTGTTCGTCCTGGTGCCCGGTGGTCGGGAGATCTCCTGGCCCAAGCTGCGGGCGCTGCTCGGCGTCAACCGGATGTCGATGCCCGACGCGGCCGTCGCGAAGCAGGTCACCGGCTACGAGCGCGGCACGATCACGCCGTTCGGGTCGACGACCCCCCTGCCGGTCGTCGCCGACACGACGGTCGCGGGGCGGCTCATCTCGATCGGGGCCGGCGCCCACGGGGTGGCTGCGACCGCTCACGCCGACGACGTGGTGCGGGCCCTCGGCGCGCAGGTGGCCGATGTCACCGAACCGAGCTAGGGGCGCACCCAGCGCATCCCCGTGATCGTCGTCGAGTAGGGGTAGACCTCCTCGACGTCCTGCTGCCCCACCGGTCTCGACAGGTCGAAGCTCGACCGCACCTGGGTCCTGATCGTCCCGGCAGCCGTGTCGACCGTGACGATGCGGACCGGGTTGGTGTGGGGGGCGTGCATGGCCTGCAGGAACATCGCCACAGGGTGGCCGTCCGCGGCCGCGGTGGTGCCGGAGTAGACCTGACCGGTGTGCCCGGAGACGGTCATGACGACGTTGGGGTACACCTTCAGGGCATCCCACAGCTTCGCCGGGCTGGTGGCGCCGTAACCGCCGTTCGTTGGCGAGATCGTCCCGTTGCCCTCGAGGAACATGTGCGTCAGCACGATGACGTTGTGGTGCGGGTGCGCGGCGATGACGCCCTTGGCCCAGTCGACGATCTGCTGTCGTGGCCAGATCTCGAGGCTGAGCACGAGCCAGTCGTCACCACCGGCGCGGAACGTGCGGAAGCCGTTGTCGGACTTGCCGGGCTCGGCCAGACCCTCGAAGCCGAAGTAGGACGGCGGGTAGTAGGAGTTCCACAGCGTCGTGTCGCGCACCGTCACCGCCGTGTCGGCCCCGGGGCAGGCTGAGCCACCTGCGCAGACGGCTGCGGTGTCGTGGTTGCCCGGCGACGCGATGAACGGGATGCCCGCCGCCGCGAGCGCCGCGAACCGGGTGCTCATGCTCACCCACTGGTGGTGGTCGGGGGTGTCCCAGTCCTCGACGTCGCCGCTGTGCAGCACCCACTGCAGGTTGAGCTGGTCGCGGTGCTGGACCAGCCAGGCGACCCGCTTGTCGGTGCGCGGGTCGTCGGCCTGCACCTCGGGCTGGGTGTCGGGCACGACGGCGAAGGAGAAGGTGGTGGCCCGGTCGGTCACTGCGGGCAGCGGTTCGACCGAGGGCGTCGGGGTGGCGGCCGTGGTGGCCGCCGAGTGCGTCGTGGCGCCCAGTGTGGTCCGCGGGGTGGGCGTCGTGCACCCCGCGACGACCAGGCCCAGCACCGCCACCCCGACGACGACCCCGGGCACACGTCGTCGCACCGCCCTGCGTCCCATGGACCGTCACCTCACCTCACGAGCCACCCCGTCAGACGAGCGTATGCCGGGTGGTCACCACCCGGCATACGTCACGTGCGGTAGGGCATCACGCGGACACCCGGCGTTCTCAGCCTTCGCGCATGGGGATGCGCACGCCCTGCTCCTGCGCGGTGCGCTCCGCGATCTCGTAGCCGGCGTCGACGTGGCGGATGACGCCCATCGCCGGGTCGTTGGTCAGCACGCGGGCGAGCTTCTGGGCGGCGAGCTCCGTGCCGTCGGCGAGGGAGACCTGACCGGCGTGCAGCGACCGGCCGATGCCCACGCCACCGCCGTGGTGGATCGACACCCAGCTCGCGCCCGACGAGGTGTTGACGAGGGCGTTGAGCAGCGGCCAGTCGGCGATGGCGTCGGAGCCGTCGAGCATGGCCTCCGTCTCGCGGTAGGGGCTGGCCACCGAACCGGTGTCGAGGTGGTCGCGCCCGATGACGATCGGCGCGCTCACCTCGCCGGTGCGCACCAGCTCGTTGAACGCGAGCCCGGCCTTGTCGCGCTCACCCTGACCCAGCCAGCAGATGCGGGCGGGGAGGCCCTGGAAGGCAATCCGCTCCTGCGCGCCACGGATCCACTTGTGCAGGCGGTCGTTGTCGGGGAAGAGGTCGAGGACGGCCTTGTCGGTGGCCGCGATGTCCTTGGGGTCACCCGAGAGGGCGGCCCAGCGGAACGGGCCCTTGCCCTCGCAGAACAGCGGCCGGATGTAGGCGGGAACGAAGCCGGGGAACTCGAATGCCCGGTCGTAGCCGCCCTGCCGGGCCTCGTCGCGGATCGAGTTGCCGTAGTCGAACACCTCAGCCCCAGCGTCCTGGAACTCGACCATGGCCTGCACGTGCTTGGCCATCGACGCGCGCGCCCGGTCGGTGAACTCCTCGGGCTTCTTCTCGGCGTACTCGTGCCAGTCGCCCAGCTCGATGCCCTCGGGGAGGTAGGACAGGGGGTCGTGCGCGCTGGTCTGGTCGGTGACGATGTCGATCGGCACGCCCCGGCGCAGGAGCTCGGGGAACACCTCGGCCGCGTTGCCGACCACCCCGACCGACCAGGCCCGGCGCTCGTTCTTGGCAGCCACGGCCTTGTCGATGGCGTCGTCGAGCGAGTCGGCGACCTCGTCGAGGTAGCGGTGCTCGACCCGGCGACGCAGCCGGCTCTCGTCGACGTCGACGATCAGGCAGGCGCCCTCGTTCATGGTCACGGCGAGCGGCTGAGCGCCACCCATGCCGCCGCAACCGCCCGTCAGGGTCAGCGTGCCGGCGAGCGTGCCGCCGAACTTCTTCTCGGCGATGGCGGCGAAGGTCTCGTAGGTGCCCTGGACGATGCCCTGGGTGCCGATGTAGATCCACGACCCGGCGGTCATCTGCCCGTACATCGTCAGTCCGAGGTGCTCGAGCCGGCGGAACTCGGGCCAGGTCGCCCAGTCTCCGACCAGGTTGGAGTTGGCGATCAGCACCCGGGGGGCCCACTCGTGGGTCTGCATGACGCCGACCGGGCGCCCGCTCTGCACGAGCATCGTCTCGTCCTGCTTGAGCGTGCTGAGGGTGCGGACCATGGCGTCGAAGGACTTCCAGTCGCGGGCCGCGCGTCCGGTGCCGCCGTAGACGACGAGGTCGTCGGGACGCTCGGCGTTCTCGGGGTCGAGGTTGTTCATGAGCATGCGCAGCGGCGCCTCGGCGCCCCAGTGCGTTGCGTGGGTGAGCGAGGTGCCGCGAGGGGAGCGGACGGGACGAGCGCCTTCCATGTCGTTCTCCTTGTTCATTCGGGGTCGTGGGTGCGAGAACGCGCTCGGGCGCGTGCTGACACACACGACTGGGCTAGTGGAGCGGGCCGGTGACGGATTCTGCAGCGGCGACTGCCGCACCGCTGGCGACGAGCTGGAACGCCGTCTCGATCTCGGGGGCGAGGAACCGGTCCGTGCCGGGGGCCGGCGCGCCGGCGTCGCGCAGGGCCTTGACGACCGCGGCGGTGGCCGGCGCGGGGGCGAGGGGCGCACGGAGGTCGAGGGCCCGCGCGGCCGTGAGCAGCTCGACCGCCAGCACGCGGGTGAGCCCGTCGACCGAGCGGCGCAGCTTGCGGGCCGCCGACCAGCCCATCGACACGTGGTCCTCCTGCATGGCGGAGCTCGGGATGGAGTCGACCGACGCGGGGGCGGCGAGCCGCTTCATCTCCGAGACGATCGCGGCCTGGGTGTACTGCGCGATCATGTGGCCGCTGTCGACACCGGGGTCGTCGGCGAGGAACGCGTTGAGGCCGTGGTTGCGCGAGACGTCGAGGAACCGGTCGGTGCGACGCTCGGAGATCGAGGCGAGGTCGGCGGCCACGATGGCGAGGAAGTCGAGCACGTAGGCGACCGGCGCCCCGTGGAAGTTGCCGTTGGACTCGACCCGGCCGTCGGGCGTGACCACAGGGTTGTCGACCGCCGACGCCAGCTCGAAGCCGGCGACCTTCGCCGCGTGCTCGACCGTGTCACGCACACCGCCGGCCACCTGCGGTGAGCAGCGCAACGAGTAGGCGTCCTGGACTCGAGTGCAGGCCTCCGGATCGCGGTGGCTGTCGCGGATCCCACTGTCCTGCATGAGTTTTCGCAGGTTCGCCGCGGAGAGGGCCTGCCCGGGCTGGGGGCGCAGGGCGTGCAGGTCGGCGGCGAAGACGTCGTCGGTGCCGAGCTGGCCCTCGACGCTCATCGCGGCCGTGATGTCGGCGACCTTGAGCAGCATCCGCAGGTCGGTGATGGCGAGCACGAGCATCCCCAGCATGCCGTCGGTGCCGTTGATGAGGGCCAGGCCCTCCTTCTCACGCAGCTCGACGGGCGTGATCCCGGCCGCGGCAAAGGCCTCGCTGGTCGGCATCCGCACCCCCTCGGCATCGCGGACGACGCCCTCGCCCATCAGCGCGAGCGCACAGTGCGAGAGGGGGGCCAGGTCGCCGGAACAGCCCAGTGAGCCGTACTCGTGGACGACGGGGGTGATGCCCGCGTTGAGCATCGCGACGTAGGTGGACAGGGTCTCCTCGCGGATACCAGTGCGCCCGGTCGCGAGCGTCGAGATGCGAAGGAGCATCAGCGCCCGCACCACCTCGCGCTCGACCTCCGCGCCCGAGCCGGCGGCGTGCGACCGCACCAGCGACCGCTGCAGCTGGGCGCGCAGCTCCACCGGGATGTGCCGGGTGGCGAGCGCCCCGAACCCGGTGGAGACGCCGTAGTGCGCCACCGTGTCGTCGGCCAGCGCCTCGATCACGGCGCGGGTGCGGCGCACCTCGGTGAGCGACTCGGGCGAGATCTCGACGCGCGCACCGTGGCGGGCGACCGCCACGACGTCGTCGAACGAGATGGGGCCGGTGCCGACGGTGACCGTCGGCACGGAGGTGGCAGTGGTCGTCATGCCTCCATTGCAGCGGAGGTATGCCGCGGGCGCGCCTCGCGCACGCGGCATACCGTCTCGGATGCGAGACGCATCGCCGCTCAGGGGCGGGTGGCCAGGATCCCGTCCTCGTCGGCCCACAGGTGCTGGCCGGGCATGAAGTCGACGCCGCCGAACGTGACCGTGACGTCACGGTCACCCGCGCCGTCCTTGGCGCTCTTGCGTGGGTTCGACCCCAGGGCCAGCGCGCCGAGCGGCAGCTCGCGGAGCGCCGCCACGTCGCGCACGGCACCGTGGATCACCACGCCCGCCCAGCCGTGCTCCACCGCCGAGGCGGCGATCAGGTCGCCCATCAGGGCCGACTCGAGCGAGGCTCCCCCGTCGACGACCAGGACCCTGCCCTCGCCCGGCTCGGCGAGAGCCGCCTTCACCAACGCGTTGTCGCGGTGGCAGCGCACCGTGCTGATCACGCCGTCGAAGCTCGTGCGGCCGCCGTAGTGCCGGAACTGGACGGAACAGGACTGCAGGTCCTCGCCGTGCTCGTCGTAGAGGTCAGCGGTCGCCGTGGCCTCGGGCTGGGCACCGCTCGCGTGGTCCATCCCGGTCAACCCGTCTTCACGGCGAGGACGGGGCAGGTGGCGTCGAGCAGGATCCGTTGGGCGGACGACCCCAGCAGGAGCTTGCCGACCGGGGTCCGGTGCCGCAGCCCGATCACGATGACCGAGACCCCTTCTCGCTCGGCGATGTCGAGCAGGACGTCGGGCGCGTCGCTGCCCTCCTCGATCTGGCGCACCTCGAACTCGAGGTCCAGGTCGGCGAGGTCGCGACGGACGCGCTCGAGCTGCTCGGCTCCGGCACGGTGGGCGTCGACAAGGACGTCGTCGCGCGACATGTTGACCACGAGCAGCGGCTCGCTCCGTCGCCTGGCCTCGCTCACGGCGGCCGTGAGCGCTGCCTCGCCGAGCGGGTTGGGGATGAAGCCCACGAGCACGGTCATGCCACACCTCCTGGAGAGTTGAAGCTGTAGCCGGCCCTGGCGTTCGCCATGGGGTCGGGGCCCGCACCGTCAGGGCCGTCGCCGCGACCTGGCCCGCCGGGGCCACCGGGACCACCGCCACGGAGACGGGCGCGGACCAGGCTGATCAGCGGCCACGCGAGGGCCAGGACGATCAGGACGTAGCAGAACCACGCCACCGGACCACCGACCAGGCCGGAGATGTCGCCGCCGGTCAGCTGCAGGGACTGACGCCCCTTGCGCTCGACGAGCGGCCCGAGGATGACGCCGACGATCAGCGGCAGGACCGGCAGGCCGAACCGGCGCATCGCGAAGCCCAGCAGACCCAGCCCGAGCAGCAGCCACAGGTCGAACGGCTGGGCGTTCACGGCATACGCACCCATGCAGGCGAAGAAGAGGATGCCCGCGTAGAGGTAGGGGCGGGGGATCTGGAGCAGCTTGGCCCACGCGGGGGCGAGCGGCAGGTTGAGGACCAGCAGCATCGTGTTGCCGATGAAGAGGCTGGCGATGAGCGCCCAGACGAGGGCCGGCTCCTTGGTGAGCAGCAGCGGTCCCGGCTCGATCCCCCAGCCCTGGAGGGCGGCGAGCATGATCGCCGCGGTGGCGTTGGTCGGCAGACCGAGGGCGAGCATCGGCACGAGGGTGCCGGCGGCCGAGGCGTTGTTGGCCGCCTCCGGACCGGCGACGCCTTCGATGGCGCCGTGGCCGAACTCCTCCGGATGCTTGGTGAGCTTCTTCTCCGCCGTGTAGGACAGCAGGGTCGGGATCTCCGCACCGCCCGCCGGCATCGCCCCGAACGGGAAGCCGAGCAGGGTCCCGCGCAGCCACGGTTTCCAGGACCGCCGCCAGTCCTCACGACCCATCCACGGCCGTCCGACGGGGATCACACTGGCCGCCTTGTGGCGCAGGTGGGCAGCCACCCACAGGGCCTCGCCGACGGCGAAGATGCCGACCGCCACGACGACGATGTCGATGCCGTCCGCCAGCTGCGGCAGGCCACCGGTGAGGCGCTGCTGCCCCGTGACGAAGTCGATGCCGACCACGCCGATGGTGAGGCCGAGCAGCAGGGCCGCGATCCCCCGGATCCGGGAGGCGCCCAGCACCGCCGTGACGCCGACGAAGGTGAGCAGGATGATGGCGAGGTACTCCGGCGCCCCGAGGCTGATCGCGAACTTCACCACCTGGGGCATCAGGAAGACGATGCCGAGGGTGCCGAGGGTGCCGGCGATGAACGACCCGATGGCCGACGTCGCAAGCGCCTGCGCGGCCCGCCCGGCCTTGGCCATCTTGTTGCCCTCGATGGCGGTCACCACCGATGACGACTCGCCCGGGGTGTTGAGCAGGATCGAGGTGGTCGACCCGCCGTACATGCCTCCGTAGAAGATGCCGGCGAACAGGATCAGGCCCTGCGTGGGCTCCATGCCATAGGTGATCGGCAGGAGGAGCGCGACCGTCATGGCCGGACCGATGCCCGGCAGGACGCCGACGGCCGTGCCGACCGTGACTCCGAGGAGGGCGATGAGCAGGTTCATCGGCGACAGGACGTCCTGGAAACCGCCGATCAGGCTGGTGATGTTGTTCATCAGAGGATTCCCTGGAGGATGCCGGCCGGGAGGTTGACCCCGAGTCCCACTGCAAAGGCGTAGAACGTGATGAGCGACAGGGCAACGCCGATCGCCAGGCCACGGACATGGTGACGGTTCCCGAGCGCGAAGGCGGAGCCCCAGAAGAGCAGTGCCCCGCTGATCACCCAGCCGAGTGGCTCGATGAGGACGGCGTTGACCGCGAACGCGGCGATGAGCAGCCCGATGGTGCGCCAGTCGACCTTGGTCGAGAGGTCGATGTCCTCACCCTCCTCGGCCTCGCCGTGGCCGCCGCGGGCGACGTCGACGGCATAGAAGAGTGCGACCACGATGAGCAGCACCCCGAGCAGGATCGGCATGGGCTTGGGGCCGACCGGGTCGTTGCTGCTCGACACGTCGCCGATGCGGCTGGCGTCGAACAGGACGTAGGCGCCGAGGAGGGCCAGGCCCGCGCACAGCCCGAACTGTGCGCGGTCCCGGATCCCCGGACGGGGCTCGGGGTGCTGCTCGCTCATGCCAGGCCCAGCTGCTTCAGGATCTCGGCCACCGAGGTGTCCTGCTCCTTGAGGAACGTGCCGAACTCGTCACCGGTCTCGAAGGCGTCGGTCCAGCCCTTCTTCTTCTCCTCGTCCTTCCAGGCCTGGGAGTCGTGCATCTTCGTGAGCGCATCGACCCAGACCTTCTTGTCCGCGTCCGAGATGCCGGGAGGGGCCACGATGCCGCGCCAGTTCGTGAAGACCAGGTCGATCCCCTTGTCCTTGAGCGTCGGGACGTCCTTGAGGACGTCGAGCGGCTTCTCGCTCGTGACGGCGAGGACCCGGACGTCACCCGCCTCGACCTGGCTGAGGAACTCACCAAAGCCGCTGGCACCGAAGGCGATCTTGTTGCCGAGCAGCGCCGGGAGCAGCTCGCCGCCACCGTCGTACGTCACGTAGCTGACGTCCTTGGGGTCGATGCCGACGGCCTTGGCCAGCTGCATGGGCAGGAGGTGGTCAGGGCCACCAGGGGACGATCCGCCACCGACGGCCAGCTTCTTCGGGTTCGCCTTCCAGGCCGCGACGAGCTGGTTGATGTCCTTGTAGGGCGAGTCCTTGGGCACGACGATGGCGCCGGCCTCCTCGATCAGCTTGGCGATCGGGGTGGTGTCGTTGAGGGTGGCCTTGGACTTCTGCGTGTATGCCGCGCCGACGACTCCCAGCCCCATCTGCATGGCGAGCTTTCCGTTGCCCTTCTCGTTCACCACCCGCTGCAGACCGACGGTGCCGCCGGCACCGGGGAGGTTGAAGACCTGCATGCTGCCGGTGATCTTCTCGTCCTCCAGGACCTTGGCGGCCGTGCGGGCGGTGGTGTCGTAACCTCCACCCGGTGCATTGGGGACCATGATCTGCAGTCCGGTGGCGGGCTTGGCATCGGCGCCGCTGCTGCTGGCGTCCGATCCCTTGTCGGCGGTGGCGCCGCAGGCGCCGACCAGGAGGGTTGAGGCCATGGCTGCCGCGGCAACCAGACCGGTGAATCGAGCGCTCATCGTTGAGGCCTCTTTCGCGTTGAGTGGGTCGAGCGAGATGATCGTGCTCGCCCAGCAGGCGATTCGTCGCCCTTGTGTCACCAGAGAAGGTTGAGTTCATAGTGGTCATGCGCGGACTGCGTCGCCGGACCCTTGCTGGGCAGCTCCTCTTCCTCCAGCTGGCCATCATCACCGTGGTCCTCGTCGGCGTCGGCGCAGTGTCGTTGGCCCAGTCCGAGGCCACCTTCAGCCGTGTCGAAGGACGCCGGGTCTCGGCGCTGGCGGAGCAGGTCGCCGCCAACCCGTTGGTCCGTGACAACCTCTCGGCCCCCGAGCAGCGCACCGGTTTGGCCACCCTGGCATTGCAGACCGTCACCCAGTCGAAGATCACGGCGGTGACCATCGCGGACGCCGACGAACGGGTGCGGGTCTCCACCGACCCGTCGCTGGAGGACCAGCCGCTGCCGGTGGGCGACGCGGCGGTGCGGGCGGGAGCCAGCTGGTCGGGGTCACTCACGCTGGACGGCGACCGCCAGCTCGTGAGCCAGGTGCCGGTCCTGAGCATCACGGACAACCACGTGGGCGAGCACCTCGGCACCGTCATGGTCGCCGAGGACTTCCCATCGGTCTGGGAGCGGTTGCGCGGAGCCTCCTCGTACCTGCTGACCTACCTCGGCATCGCCCTGGCGCTGGGTGTGGCCGGCTCGTGGTTGCTCGCCCGTCGGATCAAGCGGCAGACGCTCGGCCTCGAACCGCACGAGATCACCGGTCTGGCCGAGCACCGCGAGGCGCTGCTCTACGGCATCGCCGAGGGCGTGATCGCCCTCGACCCGCACGACCGGATCACCCTGGTCAACGACGTCGCGAGACGCCTGCTCGACCTGCCGGAGCACGCCGCAGGGATGAGCCTGCGCGACCTGCGGGTCGAGGGCCGGCTCCTCGACGTCCTCACCGGCCTGCGTTCCAGCGACGCCGACGGCCCTCGGGGCGACGTTGACGGCGGCAGCAGCCCGGACGGCGTCGGCGACGCGCCTCGGGACGACGTCGTGATCCGACGAGGGCGCGTGCTGGTGATGAACCGGATGCGGGTGACGCGAGACGGTCGACACCTTGGCACGGTGACCACCTTGCGCGACCGCACCACCCTGGCGAACCTCGAGCGCGAGCTCGGGTCGTTCCGCAGCACCACCCAGCTGCTGCGTGCGCAGACCCACGAGTTCGCCAACCAGCTGCACACCATCAGCGGCCTGATCCAGCTCGGTGACTACGACGAGGTGGTGCGCTACGTCGACGCGGTGACCGAGCGCCGGCAGTCGCTGGACCTGTTGGTCAACAGTCGAATTCGCGATCCCGCCGTCGCCGCGCTGATCATGGCCAAGGCGTCGCTCGCCTCGGAACGCAGGGTCGACCTCCGGGTGTCGGACGCGACCTCGCTGGACCGCCTCGACGCAGGGGACTCAGCTGACGTGGCCACCGTCGTCGGCAACCTGGTCGACAACGCCATCGACGCCGCGAGCAGCGGCGCCCTCGGCCAGTGGGTCAGCGTCGAGATCCGCCAGGACGCCGCGAGTGTGGAGATCGCGGTCTCGGACTCCGGTCCGGGCGTGCCCCCGGAGGTCGCCCAGGAGGTGTTCGCCCACGGGTTCACCACCAAGGCGGCCACTGCGGGCGAGCGAGGTATCGGGCTCGCGCTGACCCGACTGGTCTGCCAGCGCAGGGGAGGCGAGGTCCGGCTCGCCAGCACACCCGAGGGTGGTGCGAGCTTCGTCGCCCGGCTGGGCGTCGCGCCGGTGGCCGAGGCGGTCCGGTGATCCGCGTGCTGGTCGTCGACGACGACTTCATGGTGGCGCGCGTGCACACGGGCTTCGTGTCCCGCGTCGAGGGGTTCGAGGTCGTCGGCACGAGCCACACCGGCGCCGACGCCGTCGAGGCAGCAGCCCGGTTGGAGCCGGACCTGGTGCTGCTCGACCTCTATCTGCCCGACCGCTTCGGCCTCGACGTGCTGACCGACCTGCGCGCCGCCGGGCGGCAGTGCGACGTCATGGTGATCACCGCGGCCAAGGAGGCGGATGCCGTGCGGGGTGCGTTGCGCCAGGGCGTCGTGGACTACGTCCTCAAGCCGTTCGGCTTCGAGGACCTCCGCGAGCGGTTGGAGCGGTATGCCGCGCAACGCGACGCGCTCACCCAGGCGCAGGTGCGCGGCCAGGAGGACATCGACCGGGTGCTGTCGCGCAGCAGTGGAGCGAGCCAGGCCGCGCTGCCCAAGGGGATGAGCCCCCAGACGGCCCAGCTCGTGGAGGCGGCCCTGCGGGAGGCGACCGGAAGCCTGTCGGCGTCAGAAGCAGCAGAGCAGGTCGGCCTCAGCCGGGTCAGTGCGCGTCGCTACCTCGAGTACTTCTGCAGCATCGGTCAGGCCGAGGTGTCGCTCCGCTACGGCAGCGCAGGTCGACCCGAACGCCGCTACCGCTGGGGCGGTTGAGGTCTCGGCACGCCCTCGTCGGTCTCGCACCTGAGACACTGTGGTCGTGGCCAATGCACCCGCCGCCAAGCACGCCCTCACCCTGCTCACCCTGCTGGCCCGACACACCGAGCCCCTGCCGGCCGGGTCGATCGCGCGCGAGCTGGGGCTCCCCCGCTCGACGACCTACCACCTGCTCGCGGTGCTGCGCGACGCCGGCTTCGTCACCCACCTGGAGGAGGAGCGACGCTACGGGTTGGGCGTCGCCGCCTTCGAGCTCGGCTCGGCCTACCAGCGACAGGCGCCCCTGCAGCGGATTGCCCGGCCGCTGCTCGGACGGCTCGTCGACCAGACCACCCACAACGCCCACCTCGCGGTGCTCCACGGACGCGACGTGCTGTACGTCATCGAGGAGCGCGCGCCCGGGCGTCCGTTGCTCGTGACGGACGTCGGGGTCCGGCTCCCGGCGACGCTCACTGCCAGCGGCCTCGCCATGCTCGCGCGGCTGCCCGCTGCGCAGCTGCGGGCGCTGTTCCCGCACAAGGACACCCTCGTCCAGCGCGACGGCCACGGGGCGACGTCGGTCACCGAGCTGCGCCGCGAGCTGACCGCGGTGCGCACGCGCGGCTACGCCACCGAGGACGACTCCGTCAGCGCCGGGCTCTCCTCGGTGGCGCAGGCAGTGCTCGACCACACCGGCCACCCTGTCGCGGGGGTCGCCCTGACCTTCCCCCGCGACGGGGTCGACGAGGCCGAGCGCGCCCGGCTCGTCGCCGCGGTGTCGCGAGCTGCCGCCACGCTGTCCGCGCGGATCGGCGGGGTCCACTGACATCGCCGCCCCGACTGCCAGAATCGACGGGACCACGGCGAAGGGGGTGAGGTCATGGGCACGACGACGCACGTGTCGGCAGGTCGGCGACGCCGACAGCGCCTCCGCCGCACCCTTCTCGTGACCGCCCTCCTCGTCGCATCCGCCGGCACGGCGGGGTATGCCGCGTGGCACGGGGACGACCCAGCCACTTCCTCCGCACGAAACCCGACCTCCGGACCGGCCTCCCCGGGCGCCTCGCCGGGCACCTCGCCGAAGGCCTCGGCCGGGAAGGCCAGCAAGCCGTCGACTCCCAAGGTCTCGTCCACGGCCTCGAAGCCGAAGCAGGGCGGAAAAGGCAAGAGCAGCAAGGGCTTTGCTCCCGTCGTGACCGATCGCATCCCGGCCCCGACCAGGAGCCTGGCCCTTTCGGCGGCCGTCCCCGGCACGACCAACATGCAGGCTCCTGCGGCCGCTGCCTTCGAGCGGGCCTTCGCCGACGCCCGGGCGGCCGGACTGGGGCCCGAGATCAGGTCGGCGTGGCGCAGCGAGCAGTGGCAGCAGATCCTCTTCGACCGCGCGGTGGCGAAGTACGGATCGCGGTCCGAGGCGGCCAAGTGGGTGCTCTCGCCGGAGAAGTCGGCCCACGTGAAGGGGTATGCCGTCGACGTGCACCCGCAGGCGGCCGAGGCGTGGCTGCAGGCGCACGGCGCGGCATACGGCATCTGTCGCACCTATGACAACGAGTGGTGGCACTTCGAGTACCTCGCCACGTCCACCTGCCCGCCCCGGCTGCCCACCGCCGCCGGCTGACCCTGACGGGCCGGCCGACGGCGGCACGGGTCAGACGCCGATCGTGTGCCACGGCCCCCAGATGGCGAAGGTCAGGCCGGCACTGGCCTGGATGTTGACGAACAGGGTCGACTTGTCCGGGCTGAACGTCGACCCGGCGAACTCGTCGTCGAACCGTGGCGTGCCGTTGGCGTTGGCCGCCCGGTTGAGGGCGATGTCCCAGAGCTGGCCGCCCTTGTTCAGGCCGCGGATGTAGTTGTCCTGGTTGCTGTCCTCACAGACCACCAGGGTGCCGCGGTTGCTGACGGTGATGTTGTCCGGGAAGTCGAACGTCTGCTTGTCCGGCGACTGGTAGACGAGCCGGAGCTTCTGCGACCGGGTGTCGTAGGCCCACACCTGGCCGAACCCGTTGCCGTACCCGGCGATGAGCTCCGGGCCGGTCTCCGCGTCGCCACCGCCCTGCGTCGAGGTGAAGTACACGACGCCGTCGTCGTAGATCTGGCCCTCGAGCCGGGAGAAGCCAGCAGCGCCCAGCGCCCGCCCCTGGTCGCCGACGGCCACCAAGGCGGAGTCGTTGCTCGGGAGCGCCCCACCGGGGCCCGGCGTGAAGGTCGGGTCGGGGTCGGCGATGTCGACCCACTCGACGTCGTAGACCGCGCCCTTGTCCTGGCGTCCCTCGAGGTGGGCGTTCGGCTGCCCCTTGACCGCCAGCATCTGCAGCGTGCCGTCGTTGTCGAGGTGGCCGCTCTCCATCGGGTTGGTGCCCGGCGTGTAGCGGTAGAAGCCCGACGGGAACGCGAAGTTGTCCTCGGTGAGGTAGAGCCTCCCCTCGCGCGGGTCGAACGAGACCGCCTCGTGGGAGAACCGACCCGCCCTGGTGAGCGGCTTGGCAGCCGAGCGACCCGTCACGGGGACCTCGAAGACGTAACCGTGCCTCTTCGTGAACCCCGCATTGGACGCTCCGGTGAAGTCGGGCCCGACGTCGGGCCCGTTGACCGTCTCCTCACAGGTCACCCAGGCACCCCACGGCATCTGGCCACCCGAGCAGTTGTTCGCGGTGCCGTTGATGGCGGTGTGCTCACCGAGCACCTCACCCTCGCCGGTGACGTCGATGTGGACGCAGCCGCCACGCGCGCCGGTGTCGTAGGTCCACGAGCCCACCGCGCCGAAGGGCGTGCCGGCGCCGGAGACCTCATGGTTGCGGATCAGGGTCACGGCTCCGTTCGGCCCTTCGAACGCCCCCATGCCGTCGTGGCGGCCCGGCATGGGCTTGCCGTCGACGAGGGGCGGTGGCTGCGACTGGGTGTCGTGGAACGAGCGATAGCTGAAGCCCTCGGGCAGGTGCAGTCGCACCTTGCCGTCACGCAGGTCGGGCGTCGCGCGCAGGCCGCGGAACGGCGCTGCACCGATCGCCGAGGCAGGTCCTGCCACCAGTCCGGCAAACGGTCCGGCCATGGCCACGCCGCCTGCCACTGCTGCGCTCCCCTTCAGAAAGGTCCTTCTTTCCAGCGTCATCAGTTCTCCTTCGAGTGCGGTCGAATCTCGTCAACCTAGACCCGACACACACCCTCCCGGAACCCCCACAATGGGCCCGTGACCTCGGACGACACCGCATCGGAAACCGCCACCGCCGTCGTCCTCTGTGGCGGCTTCGGTCGACGGTTCGGCGGTGACAAGACCCGGGCGCTGCTCGGCGGCGACACGGTCCTGGACCACCTCCTCGGCGGCCTGCCCGGTGCGTGGACGGTCGTCTGCGTGGGTGAGTCGCGACCGACGCACCGAACCGTCCGGTGGTGCCGCGAGGACCCGCCCGGTGGCGGCCCGGTGGCCGCGATCTCGGCGGCCCTGCCCGCGGTCGACGACCCGTTCGTCGTCCTGCTGGGGGGCGACATGCCGTATGCCGCGGGGCCGGCGCCCGCGCTCGTGGCCACCCTCGAGCGCTCCCCCGACCTCGACGCCGTGATCGGTCGCGACGGCGACGGTCGCCTCCAACCGCTGCTCGCGGCATACCGGACCGCTGCGCTGCGCGGCGCGGTGCCCCAGCCCGCAGCCGGCACCCCGTTGATGCGGCTGCTCGACCCGCTGCGCACCCTCGTCGTGTCGGTGGGCGACGACGCCGCCCTGGACGTCGACACCGCCGAGGACCTCGAACGGGCGCGCCATAGGCTCGACCCGTGAAGGCGATCACCATCCCGGAGCCCGGCGACGCGTCCGCGCTCGTCCTGGCTGACGTCCCCGACCCCCAGCCCGCACCCGGCGAGGTGCGGGTCCGCGTGGCCGCCGCGGGGGTGAACCGGGCCGACGTGATGCAGCGGATGGGGTTCTACCCGCCGCCGCCCGGCGCACCGGAGTACCCGGGCCTCGAGGTCAGCGGCACCGTGGACGCTTTGGGCGACGGGGTGGACGGGTGGGCCGTGGGCGACGAGGTCTGCGCGCTGCTGTCGGGAGGTGGCTACGCCGAGCTGGTGTGCGTCCCGGCCGGCCAGCTCCTGCCGGTGCCCGCAGGAGTCTCGCTCGAGGACGCTGCCGCACTCCCCGAGGTCGTGAGCACGGTGTGGTCCAACGTGTTCATGACCGCGAACCTGTTGCCGGGGCAGACCTTCCTCGTGCACGGTGGCTCGTCGGGCATCGGCACCATGGCCATCCAGCTCGCTCGTGAGGTGGGCGCCCGGGTCGCGGTGACGGCTGGCTCGGCCGACAAGCTCGAGGCCTGCCGGAAGCTGGGGGCCGAGATCCTCGTCAACTACCGCGAGCAGGACTTCGTCGAGGAGGTGCGGGCGGCCACCGGCGGCGCGGGGGTCGACGTCATCCTCGACAACATGGGCGCGAAGTACCTCGCCCGCAACGTCGAGGCCCTCGCCGTCAACGGCCGGCTCGTCGTCATCGGCCTGCAGGGAGGCGCGAAGGCCGAGCTCGACCTGGGCCTGATGCTCCGCAAGCGCGTGGCCGTCGTCGCCACCTCCCTGCGGGCGCGACCCGCCGACGAGAAGGCCGCGATCGTGGCGGCCGTCCGGGAGCACGTCTGGCCGCTCGTCGAGGCGGGGCGGGTCGTGCCGGTCGTCCAGGGCCGCCACCCGCTCGCGGACGCGGCCGAGGCGCATCGCGAGCTCGAGGCCAGCGGCCACATCGGCAAGATCCTCCTCACCACCTGAGCCACAGTCGGGCACGCCCAGCCGCCCGCGCCCCGCGGCGAGTCGAGCGCCCGGTCGACCGGTGTCTGCCACCCTGAGGCCATGACCGCTGTTGCCACCGTCCTCGTCGCCCTGGTCGCCCTCATCCACGGCTACATCGTGGTGCTGGAGATGGTGCTGTGGACGACCCCCCGGGGGCAGGCGGCGTTCGGGCTGACCCCCGAGTTCGCCCAGCAGACCAAGACCCTGGCCGGCAACCAGGGGTTGTACAACGGGTTCCTCGCCGCGGGTCTCCTCTGGGGGCTGGTGGGGCCCGAGCACCTGCGCTTCGGGTTCCAGGTCTTCTTCCTGCTCTGTGTCATCGTCGCCGGGCTCTACGGCGCCGCGACGGCCAGCCGGCGGATCCTCGTCGTGCAGGCGCTGCCCGGCGTCCTGGCCCTGGCCGCGGTGCTGCTCGCCCACTGACCCCCTTGACGTGCCCGCTGCATACTCGGTATACATCTCCTCACCAGTGGTGATACTGGGTATGTAGGGGACATCACAAGGGGATCGGGGCACCGTATGTCGGTCAAACAAGGGCTGCTCGCCCTGCTGGCGACGGAGCCGATGTATGGCGCCCGGTTGCGTTCCGAGTTCGAGGCCAGGACCGGGGGGACCTGGCCCCTGAACGTCGGGCAGGTCTACACGACGTTGGCCAGGCTGGAGCGGGACGGGCTCGTGGAGGCCATCGGCGAGGACGCCGAGGGCCGTATCTCCTACCGCCTGACCCGCACCGGCCACGCCGAGGTGGCCCGGTGGTGGGTCTCCCCGGTCACCCGCGAGACGACGCCGCGGGACGAGCTGGTCATCAAGCTGGCACTCGCCGTCACCGTCGACGGGGTCGACGTGCACCGGGTGGTCCAGACCCAGCGCACCGCGACCCTGCGCCACCTGCAGGACCTGACCCGCCTCAAGCAGCGGGCGACCACGCACCACGAGGCAGACCAGGGCGCCGGCCAGGTCGACCTCGCGTGGTTGCTGGTCCTGGAGAACCTCATCTACGCCAGCGAGGCCGAGGTCCGCTGGCTCGACCACGTCGAGGCCCGACTGGTCCGCGAGGCGAGTCGCCCGCGCCGGGCGACGACCACCACCTCGGGTGGGAGCACGAGCACGACGGGCGCGAGCGCCACACCTGATCCTGCGATGGGGGCCACCGCGGGCGATCCGACCACGACCAAGGGGGCACGACGATGAACGGCACCGACCATGACAGCACCGACGACGACAGCACCCGGCGGGGCGACCGTGACGTCATCCTCCGGCTGGACAACGTCACCCGGGTGCACGGCACCGACGGCACGGCAGTCCGGGCGCTGGCCGGGGTCAGCCTCGAGGTCCGAGCCGGTGAGCTCGTGGCCGTCATGGGACCGAGCGGCTCGGGCAAGTCGACCCTGCTCAACCTCGCCGGCGGCCTCGACGCCGCCACCAGTGGGCAGGTGCTGATCGAAGGACAGAGCATCGGGACCCTCAAGGGCGACGCCCTGGCCAGGCTCCGCCGTCGACGCGTCGGGTTCGTCTTCCAGGACTTCAACCTCATCCCCTCGCTGACCGCAGTCGAGAACGTCGCACTCCCGCTCGAGCTCGACGGGCAGCGGGTCAGCAGGGCCCGCCGCCGCGCCGTCGACGCGCTGACGATGGTCGGGGTGCAGGAGCTGGCCGACCGCTACCCCGACAAGATGTCGGGAGGCCAGAAGCAGCGGGTCGCCATCGCGCGCGCCCTGGTCGGGGACCGCCGACTGGTGCTGGCCGACGAGCCCACCGGCGCGCTCGACTCGCACACCGGCGAGGGGGTGCTCCGCGTCCTGCGTGAGCGCTGCGACGCGGGCGCGGCAGGGCTCCTGGTCACCCACGAGGCCCGCCACGCGGCCTGGGCCGACCGGGTGGTCTTCCTGCGTGACGGTGTCGTGGTCGACAGCACCGGCTCGGTCGAGTCGGCCGAGGCGCTCCTCGAGCCGACTGCCTGAGGCGACCGACCATGACGACCCTCATGGCACCCGAGGCGCCGACCGGGCTGCCCGAGAACTCGACCGTGGGCGACGGTACGAGCTCGCGCCTCTCGCGGTGGCGCGCCTCCTGGCGCATCGCCCTGCGCATGGCCAAGCGCGACCTCCGCCGGCACAAGGGCCGGTCGGTCCTCGTCTTCCTCATGGTGGCCATCCCCGTCGGGTTGCTGGCCGCCGCGGCGACCCTGGGCGCCACCGAACAGGCCGACGGGTCAGACCTCACCACCGCTCGGATGGGATCGGGTGAGGCACTCGTCCAAGGTCCCCAGGCCGGCAAGATCCAACAGACCCCGGATCCCAACCAAGGGGGCACGGGGTGGAGTGACGACAACCCGGCGACGACCATCCCCGGCTTCGCGGCCGACGCTTCGCCGACCGACCAGGCCACCGCCATCGGGCGGCTGGTGGGCGGCACCGCGGTCGGGGTCGGCGAGACGGAGATGCGGCTCGTCGTCGGCGACCGCCGGGTCCGCGTGTCCGGACTTGTCACCGACCCGCGGGTGGCGGACCTCGGCGACAAGGCGCGACTCCGTTCCGGCGCCTGGGGGACGGGGCCCGACGAGATCGTCATCACCCCGGCGGGCGAGCGCAAAGGACTGCCGCGGTCCGGTTCGGTGACCCTGTCGGCCGGCGGCACCGAGCGCGCGGTGCGCGTCGTCGGCACCGCGACCGCGCTGCTCGAGTGGGGTGGCATGCCCGACTTCGTGGTGCCCTCGTTGCCCGCTGGCGCCGGGCCCGGCGCCAGCGGCATCGGCGCCGCGGGGTCGTGGGTGCTGGTGGGTGGCGGCCCCGTCACCTGGGCGGACGTCCAACGGCTCAACACGTACGGGCTGACCGTCTTCAGCCGCGCCGTCCTCGAGGACCCACCCCCGGACAGCGCCCTGCCCGCCGAGCTACGAGCCCAGGACAACTTCACCCAGGACACCGGCCGCATGATCGCCGTCATCGGCGGGGTGATGCTGTTCATCCTCACCACGCTGCTCGTCGGGCCGGCCTTCGCCGTCAGCGCCACGCGCCAGCGGCGCACCCTCGCGCTCGCCGCCACGAACGGCGCGGAGACCCGCCAACTCCGGCGCACGGTGTTGGCCCAGGCCCTACTCCTCGGTGTCATCTCGGCGATCGGCGGTGTGGTCCTCGGGACCCTCGCCGTGCGCGCTGGTCTGTGGTGGTGGGTCAGCACCCACCCCGAGTCGTCCTTCGCCTCCATCGCGCTCGACATCCCGTGGGGAGCGTTCGCGATCCTCGTGCCGTGCGCCGTGCTCAGCGCGGTGACGGCGGCCCTCCTTCCCTCCCTGCGGCTCGGTCGGCTGGACGTGATCGGCGTGATGCGGGGGCAGAGCGTGTCGCCGCGGCTCAACAAGGCGCTCCCTGTCGTCGGGCTGCTCCTCGCGGTGATCGGCGGGGCGGTCGTGCTCTCCGCCGCGCGGGTGCAGGCCGGTGGCGACTTCCGGGTCGCGATCGGAGCGGTCGGGCTGGTGCTCGGCACCCTGCTCCTCGTGCCGGCGATCCTCGTCGCGTTCGGCGCGCTCGCCGCCCGGCTTCCCGTGGCCCCGCGGATCGCGATCCGTGACGCGGCCAGGCACCGCAGCCGGTCCACCCCGACCGTCGCCGCGATCCTTGCCGGCGTCGTGGCCCTCACGGCCTTCAGCATCGGCCTCGCGAGCGACACCGAGCAGCAGATGGCGACCTACCAGCCCCAGGCCCTGCCCGGCGAGGGGACCATCTTCACGGGAGACGCCGAGACCCAGCTCTCGGTCGGAGCGGCGCTGCGCAAGGTCGGGACCGCCGTGCGCACCACCCCGCTCCTCGTCGTCCGTGGCCCCGAGGACCCGTTCGGTCCTTCCTCGGCCACCCCCTCGAAGCCACAACCGTTCGTGGCGGCCGTGCCCCAGGGCTGCACCGTGCAGAACGCCCTCGACCACAGTGGTCCCGACGGTCGGTGCAGCGTCCTCGGGACGTTGGCCTACGAGAGCGGCCAGATCGGCGTGCTCCCAGCGAGCGAGATCAAGGGCCGCCTGCACCTCACCGGCGCCGAGGCCCGGGTCGTCGAGGGGGGTGGTGTCGCCGTCGGCGTGCCCTCCCTCGCCAAGGCGTCGACCCTCGCGGTCGCCCACGGCACCTTCGTGATGGACCAGAACACCTACTCGCCGACCTCCGTCGTGACGACCGCGACCGCCGAGCTCCCCGTGGTCGCCGTGCCGCCGACCGAACGCACCACCGGTGCGATGCCTGCGCAGACCGGCGCCTTCGTGACCCAGGAGACGGCCACCCGACTGGGCTGGCCCACCTTCCAGACCATGATCCTGCTGCACGCTCCTGACGGCGGGGCCATCGACGAGGCGACCGAGAAGACCCTCGACGAGCTGGTGGGCGACGAGGGTGGGCTCTACGTCGAGCGCGGTTTCCAGCGCTACGACGAGACCGTCATGAGGATCATGATGGGGGTCGCCGCGCTGCTCCTGCTCATCGTCACGCTCATCTCCACCGCGCTGTCGATGGCCGAGCAACAGGCCGACTCCGGCACCCTCGCGGCCGTCGGCGCGACCCGTCGCACCCGCCGGGCCTTCGCGGCGGCTCAGGCCATGGTGGTCGGGTTCGTGGGAGCCGTCCTCGGGATCGCCGTCGGGCTCGTGCCGGGCATCGCGATCACGTACCCCCTGACGACGAGCAATCAGTACGACCCCGTCGCGGGGGTCGACCACGTGACCGGTCCTTACCTCTCGATCCCCTGGACACCGCTGCTCCTGGTGGTACTGGGGGTGCCCGTGCTGGCCGGGCTGCTGTCTGCACTGGCGATCCGCCGGGCCCCGGCCATGACCCGCCGGGCCGACTAGGACGGATTTCCACCGATGTGGGCTGGTCCGGGGGCCGGTTCCACCGGGGCGCACGAGGCGAATCTCCGCCTCGAGCGCCCCACTCATCCCTAGACTCCGGACATGCAGGCCGCGGTCGTCCTCACTGCTCTTCGCAAGGAGTTCGCCGGCGCGCCACCGGTCGTGGCCGTCGACGACATCGACCTGTCCATTGCCGACGGGGAGTTCTTCTCGATGCTCGGGCCGTCGGGCTCGGGCAAGACCACCGTCCTGCGGATGATCGCCGGTTTCGAGGCCCCCACGTCAGGCACGGTGCAACTCGGGGGTGAGGACGTCACGGCCCGACCGCCTTACGCCCGCGACGTCAACACGGTGTTCCAGGACTATGCCCTCTTCCCGCACATGAGCGTCGTCGAGAACGTGGAGTACGGCCTGCGGGTCAAGAAGGTCGCCAAGGCTGCTCGTCGCCAGCGGGCCATGGAGTCGCTCGAGCAGGTCCGGCTCGGCGACCTGGCAAGCCGCCGCCCCGGACAGCTGTCCGGTGGGCAGCGYCAGCGCGTCGCGCTCGCCCGCGCGCTCGTCAACCGCCCGCGCGTGCTCCTGCTCGACGAGCCGCTCGGCGCGCTCGACCTCAAGCTGCGCGAGCAGATGCAGGTGGAGCTCAAGGCCATCCAACGCGATGTGGGCATCACGTTCCTCTTCGTGACCCATGACCAGGAGGAGGCGCTCACGCTGTCCGACCGCATCGCCGTCTTCAACGGGGGTCGGATCGAACAGGTGGGCACGGCCCGCGAGATCTACGAACAGCCTGCCACCTCGTTCGTGGCCGGCTTCGTGGGCACCTCGAACCTCCTCAGCGGTGCCGGCGCCGTGGCGCTCGTCGGTGCCGAGGGGACCTTCGGCATCCGTCCCGAGAAGCTGGGGGTACGGGCCAAGGGCGCAGTCCGTGGGGACGGCGAGCGCCGCGCTGCCGGCCGCCTCGTGGAGATCGTGTATGCCGGGCCGGTGACCCGCTACGTCGTCGATCTCGACGCGGGTCCGCGGCTGATCGCTTTGCAGCAGAACACATCTGGCGACCCGGGGCTGCAGCGCGGCGCCGAGGTAGAGCTCGAGTGGGATCCCTCCCACGTCATCACAGTCCCGTCGTCTCCGGCCTCCGCAGCCGCCGACGGGTCCCGCTGAAGGAGAAGGAGCACGTCATGCGTCGCACGACACCACTGCGCATCGCCGCCCTCGCGGCCGTTGCCACGCTCGCCCTCGCCGCCTGTGGCGACTCGGGCGGGTCGGGCACGACCACCGGGGCAGGAGGGTTCAAGGTGCCCGATCTCAAGGCGCTCGAGAAGCTCGGCACGCCGGAGGGAAAGGTGAGCGTGCTCGCCTGGCCCGGCTACGTGGAGGACGGCAGCAACGACCCCAAGGTCGACTGGGTGAGCGACTTCGAGAAGGAGTCCGGCTGTCAGGTGACCGTGAAGACGTTCGGCACCTCGGACGAGGCGGTGCAGCTCATGCGCACCGGCCAGTACGACACGGTGTCGGCCTCGGGCGACGCCACACTGCGACTCATCGCCGCGGGTGACGTCGAGCCGATGAACACGAGCCTCATCACCAACTACGCCGACATCTTCGACAGCCTCAAGATGAAGCCGTGGAACTCCGTGGCCGGCAAGGCCTACGGCATCCCGCA
This sequence comes from Pedococcus sp. P2_A3, assembly GCF_056405035.1. NCBI lineage: Bacteria > Bacillati > Actinomycetota > Actinomycetes > Micrococcales > Intrasporangiaceae > Pedococcus > Pedococcus sp. P2_A3. The sequence continues at coordinate 172,920 of NZ_JBFUCW010000003.1, forward strand.
CGGCCGGGGCGCCAACCTGCTCATGTACCGCACCGACCTCGTGAAGCCGGCGCCCGACAGCTGGTCGGCCGTCTTCGACCAAGCCGGGTCGCAGGCGGGCAAGGTCACGGCCTACGACTCGCCCATCTACATCGCCGACGCCGCGCTCTACCTCATGGCCACCAAGCCGGACCTCAAGATCAAGGATCCCTACGCCCTGGACTCGACGCAGCTCGCCGCGGCCGTCGACCTGCTCAAGAAGCAGAAGGCGAACGTCGGCGAGTACTGGTCGGACTACCTCAAGGAGATCCAGGCCTTCAAGAGCGGGTCGTCGACGGTCGGGACCACGTGGCAGGTCATCGCCAACGTCGCACAGGGCGAGAAGGCACCGGTCGAGGTCGTCCTCCCGAAGGAGGGCTCCACCGGCTGGTCGGACACGTGGATGGTGGGTGCCAAGTCCCAGCACAAGACCTGCGCCTACAAGTTCATCGACCACATCGTGTCGCCGAAGGCCAACGCGGCCGTCGCCGAGTACTTCGGTGAGGCGCCGGCCAACAAGAAGGCCTGCGCCGAGACCGTCGACAAGAACCACTGCACCGTGTTCCACGCCGAGGACGAGGCCTACTTCTCCAAGGTGCACTACTGGAACACCCCGATCTCCGCGTGCCTCGACGGTCGCACCGACGTGAAGTGCACGGACTATGCGGAGTGGACCAAGGCCTGGACCGAGATCCGGAACAGCTGACCCAGAGGCACAGGAGGCCGAGGCACACCGGGACAGGACGGTTGATGGGTTCGAGGAAGGCACTTGCCGGTCTGCTGGGGCCGCCGCTGGTATGGCTCGTCGTGGCCTACCTCGGCGCCCTTGCGGCCATCTTCGCGACGGCCTTCTTCACCACCGACTCGTTCACGAACGAGGTGGTCCACACCCTCAGCCTCGAGAACTTCCGCGAGATCGTCCAGCCGACCTACCTGCGGATCATCGGCCGGACGCTGTTCATCGCCGTGCTCGTGACCGTGCTGTGCGTGGTGATCGCGATCCCGTTCGCCTACTTCATGGCCCGGCTCGCGCCACGACGCATCCGCGGCCTGCTCGTGGCCGCCGTCCTGGTCCCGCTGTGGGCCTCCTACCTCGTGAAGGCGTACGCGTGGCGCACCATGGTCCAGCCTGGCGGGGTGCTCGAGAGCACCTTCGGCGCGACCCCCGGCTACGGGTTCGCGGCCGTGGTGCTGACGCTCACCTACCTCTGGCTCCCCTACATGGTGCTTCCCGTCTATGCCGGCTTCGAGCGGCTTCCGGAGTCGCACCTCGAGGCGTCGGCCGACCTCGGCGGGCGGGGCTGGGACACCTTCCGTCGGGTGATCCTGCCGTCCCTGCGCCCGTCGATCGCGGCCGGGACGGTGTTCACCTTCAGCCTGAGCTTGGGCGACTACATCGCCGTGCAGATCGTCGGCGGCAAGCTCCAGGTGCTCGGCACGGCGGTGCTCCAGAACATCAGCCTCGACCTGCCCTTCGCTGCGGCGCTGGGCACGACCTCGGTGCTCATCATGGTCGCCTACCTCGTCGCCGTGCGTCGGACCGGCGCCCTCGACAACCTGTGAGGGGCTGATGCGCAGCGGACTGCCGACGCGGGTCGCCTTCGGGGCGTTCGCCGCGCTCGTGCTCCTCTTCATCTACGCCCCGCTCGCCGTGGTGGCGGTGAACTCGTTCAACAGYGACCGGACGTTCGGCTGGCCGCCGCCCGGCTTCACGACCCAGTGGTGGTCGACGGCGGCGAACGCGAGCGGACCCCGGGATGCCCTGCGCACCTCCGTGGAGGCAGGGCTCGGCGCCACGGCGATCGCGTTGGTGCTGGGAAGCCTGCTTGCCCTGGCGCTGACGCGGTACAGCTTCTTCGGGCGCAATGCCGTCTCACTGCTGGTGGTGCTACCCATCGCACTTCCGGGCATCGTCACCGGCATCGCCCTGCAGTCGGTGGTGCAGAACGTCCTCGATCCCGTCTTCGGGATCAACGCCGGGTTGTTCACGATCATCGTCGGCCATGCGACCTTCTGCATCGTCGTCGTCTTCAACAACGTGACAGCCAGGCTCCGACGACTCGGCGGGTCGCTCGAGGCCGCGTCGTCTGACCTCGGCGCGGGCCCGTTGACCACCTTCCGGCTGGTGACCTTCCCCCTCCTGCGGTCGGCTCTCCTGGCGGGCGCCCTGCTGGCCTTCGCCCTGAGCTTCGACGAGATCGTCGTGACGACTTTCACTGCTGGACCGGGCACTCCGACTCTGCCGATCTGGATCTTCAACAACCTGTTCCGCCCCAACCAGGCGCCGGTCGTCAACGTGGTTGCGGTGGTGCTCGTCCTCGTCTCGATCGTTCCCGTCTGGCTGGCGCAACGTCTGAGCGGCTCCGAGGCGGCTGAGTCCCGGCTGTAGTCTCGGAACCATGAGCGACCAGCACGGCGACGGGCCCGAGATGCCGGGCAACCAGGGGGACCAGGCGGCCAGCGGGAACGACGGACAGCAGCGCATCGTCGTCGTGACCCAAGACGGTATGGGCGTCGCGCCGCACCGGGACAGCGAGAACGGGCCGACCAACCCGGCCGACCTCGTCGAGCAGCCGGCCAAGGTGATGCGCATCGGCTCGATGATCAAGCAGCTCCTCGAGGAGGTGCGCAACGCGCCCCTCGACGAAGCCGGGCGGGTCCGGCTGGCGGAGATCCACCGGCGCTCGATCAAGGAGCTGGAAGACGGACTGGCACCCGAGCTGATCGACGAGCTCGAGCGGATCGCGTTGCCCTTCAACGAGAACGAAGCGCCGACCGATGCCGAGCTCCGCATCGCGCAGGCCCAGCTCGTGGGCTGGCTGGAAGGCCTGTTCCACGGCATACAGACGGCGTTGTTCGCCCAGCAGATGGCGGCACAGCAGCAGCTCCAGCAGATCCGCCGCGCACTCCCCCCGGGCCACGCGCCCGACGGCGGACCGGGGACCGACGGGCCTCCCGGGCTGCGCCCGGAGCCCGGTGAGAGCGGGCCGACGGGTCAGTACCTCTGAGGTCGTCGGCGTCAGCCGGCCGCCTCGGGCTGGGCACGCTCCTGGCCGGCCACGTAGGCGCTGCGCAGCGCCCGACGCGCGCGGTACGACATCGCATTGAAGGCTGCCGGGGTGATCCCGAGCCTGCGTGAGGCCTCGGCGACGCTGAGCTCTTCGACGTGGGTGAGCAGGAGCACCTGGCGCCAGCTGGGGTGGAGCGCGCCGAGGGCGTCGAGCAGGTCGCGGTGGGTCTCCTCGGTGAGGACCCGGTGGTCCACCCCCGGACTCGGGTCTGGCACCTGGAGCAGCTCCTGGTCGTCGGCGACCGCCGGCGCATGGCGGTGGCCGACGCGGCGACCATGCCTGGCCGAGAGGTTGCGGACGCTGACGGCGAGGTAGCCGGGCACGTTGTCGGTCGGCCCGTGGCCGTTCGCCAGGGCCTGGAGCATCCTCGCGAACGCTTCGGAGACGAGGTCCTGCGCGGAGTAGTCGCGGTGGGCGTGCCGCTGGGCCATCCTGACCATCGCTGCGTGGTGACGGGAGTACAGCTCGGCGACGGCTTGGGCGTCACCTCGCCGCGCGCCGGCGAGCAAGGGTGCGTCGGACGGTCCGTGGTGCCGGGACGGTGGGTGCGAGGTGGCCGCGGCACGGGGGTGGGTCTGGGGATGGGCATGGGGATGGGCATGGGGATGGGCATGGGTGGGCATGGCTGGGTGGCTCCGGGTACTCAGGTGAGCGGCGCGACTCGGCGGGCTCCGGGGGAGCCGGGCCGGTCGGGGCCGGGGGTGAATGGGCAGCAGCCCTGCGTGGTCGAGCCACCTGCTGCCTGCAGCCGTCGAAGCGGCGCCCGAAGAGAGTGCCATCGCCCTCACCGTGGTTCCTTGGACATCCGCACGTATTTCGTCCGCCACGGCTGTCCGCCCCGACAAGGACCCACGGGTCTTCCGTGACAAATCAGGCCATGGCGCAGGCGTCGCGGTGCGCCGGAACTGCGCTCAGATGACCCCGTCGACCCTGTCGGCCAGCTCCGCGGAGGTCACCCGGAGCGCGAGCCAGAGCCGGACATGGGGGTCCTCGAGATCGAGCTGGAACTCCTCGAGGAGCCGGGCCAGGCGATAGCGGACGGTGTTCTTGTGGACGTGGAGCAGCTCGGCCATGGCGGAGATGTTGCCGTTGGCCGCGGTGAAGGCGCTGATGGTCCGCAGGTAGTCCGTCCGGTGCGTGCGGTCGTGCTCGGTGATGACGGCCACCGCGTCGCCCTCCCCCAGTGCGTGGTGGGCGATGAACTCGTGGATCTTCAGGAGGTTCAAGGGGATCCGGTGGTCCTCGAACAACGCGACCGACCCGACCGCTGGCCCCGATCCGGCCCGGTCCGAGGCCACCCGGTCCGAGGCCACCCGGCCCGATGCCACGCCGGGGCCGGTCGGGGTCGGCGAGTCGTGCCAGAGGTACGTGAGCGTGCTCAGCGCCTCGTTCCTCGACTCGGCCAGGCCGTCGACCGATGCTGCGGTCCTGCCCACCGCCGCGACGAGCCGGAAGGAGCTGATCGTGTGGGAGTGCGACTCGACCTCGTGCAGGATGCGGCGATGGGTGGCCCGCGCGCCCTCCCCCGAGCCGGTCAGCACGGCATACACGGTCGACTCGATGAGTGCCGTGGCGCTGCGGGTGACGTAGACGGTGCACACCGTCGTGACGAGGTCGAGCAGCCGGTGCGTCTCGCGCGCCAGGTCGAGTCGTCCCGACTCCGGACCGACGAGGGCGAACGCCGCGACCGCGAGCCCGCCCCGGGGATCGAGCCCCAGCTGGGCCGCCGCGAACGACGCGTGGGCGGGATCCTCCATGAGGGTGCGCACCAGGTCACCGTTGCGGCGTTCGCCGAAGTCGGACGCCGACCGGGCGTGGAGCATGTGCAGGCCGATCAGCGGGGCGATCCGGTCGAGCGCCTCGAGCGCTGCCGCCCGGCGTTCCTCGCCCGGGTCGATGAGCCAGACCGACCCCAACAGCTCGCCTCCAGCGCGGACCGCCAGGGCGAGCCGGTCCGAGCCGCCTTCGTCGAGGGGGATGTGGACCGCCTTGGGCGAGGAGTAGACGACCTTGAAGTCGTCGTCTAACGCCGGGGGCACGGACTCCTCGAGGGCCAGGGTGGTCGCCCTGCGCAGCTCGTCGATCTCCTGACCCGGAAGGGTGGAGTAGCCGACGATCCGACCCCGGGGGTCGACGATGCTGGCCGCGGCGTTCGTGATCGACGCGATGGAGTTGGCGAATGCATAGAGGTCGCCGAGCCGGGCGCCGGAGACCGAGTCGGCGGCAGCGCCCATCACCGAGGCGCGAGCCACGGTCGCCAAGCGGGACCAGTCAGCCGAGTCGGGCGCGATCAGCACCGCGAGGCCGTGGTGGACCCCCGCCGCGCGCACCTGCTCGACCGATGCACCGTGGGCCTTGACGACGACGGCGGCTGCCCGGTCGGTGGCGGCCCGCTGCAGGAGCTGGTCGAACTCCGGCGTGCCGGCCAAGACACCCAGCGCGAGGATGATCCGGTCCTCGACGTCGGTCCACTCGTCCAACGGGTCGTGCACGAGCACGTCGGAGACCCGGTGCTCGAGGTTGTCGGTCGTCGGGTTGGCATGGACCAGCTCGGCATGCGTGAGCTCGAGGAAGTCCGCCAACCGGACGACCTGTGCGTCAGGGTGCCACTGACCACCGCTGGCCGGGTCCACCCTTGGACGTTACCACCAGAGCGCCTTCCCTCTTCTGTCCTTTCCTCCATGGTCCGCACCGTCGAAGTGGGCCACGATCTCACGCACATCTCCGATCGACGAGGACGGGTGCACCAGTGCGACTCAGCGATGTCAGGGCACTCGTCACGGTGCAGGGACCCGCCGCCACCACGTCGGAACGCCTGTCCCGCAAGTACTTCAGCGTCGAGGACCTGCGACGCGCGGCTGCCAGGCGGTTGCCTCGGAGCGTCTTCGACTACCTCGAAGGTGGCGCCGAGGACGAGGTCTCGCTGCGACGGAACCGCGCGTCCTACGGCGACTGGACGTTCACCCCGCGCTGGGGCTCGGTGGCCGACCTCGACCTCGGCTCGCAGCTCCTCGGCGGGCCCGTCGCCATGCCACTCGTGCTCTCGCCGACCGGCGGCACCAGGCTCTTCCACCCCGATGGCGAGATCGGGGCAGCCCGCGCCGCCCGCGATGCGGGGGTCCCCTACGGTCTGGCGCACCTCAGCACGACCCCCATGGAGCATGTCGGCGCCGCGAGCCAGGGCCTGCGGCGGTGGTTCAACCTCGAGCCCACCGCAGACAAGGTCGAGCTGCAAGCCTTGCTGGACCGCGTCGCGCGGGCAGGGTACGAGGCACTCCTCGTCAACGTCGACTGCCGCGTCATCGGGCACCGCGAGCGCGACCACCGCAACGGCTTCACGGCGCCGCCGTCCATCAAGCCGCGCACCATCGTGGAGGGTGTGCTACACCCGGCCTGGAGCCTGGGCTTCCTGACCCACGACGCGATCGCCTTCCCCAACCTCGAGGCCACCACCCCCGAAGGACCCCTGGCCAGCTCACCGGCGATGTGGCGCAGCCTGCTCGCCGGGCCCTACGAGCCCACTGACTGGACCGATATCGCCGACCTCAGGGCGCGATGGGCAGGCCCGATGGTCCTCAAGGGGTGCGTCAACGCGGCCGACGCCGTCAGGGCCGCCGACCTCGGCATCGACGCGATCCAGGTCAGCAACCACGGAGGTCGTCAGCTCGACCACATGGCCTCCCCCCTCGACGTCCTTCCCGAGATCGTCCGGGCGACCGCCGGTCGGGTCGAGCTCATCGTCGATGGGGGCATCCGCCGAGGCTCCGACGTGGTCAAGGCGATCGCGTTGGGTGCCACCGCCTGCGCGATCGGCCGCCCGTACCTCTACGGGTTGTCCGCGGCCGGGGAGGCGGGTGTCGCCCACGTGCTCCACCTCTTCCGCGAGGAGATGACCCGGACCATGGCGCTGCTCGGTGTCACGACCATCGACGAGCTCCGCGCGAGGGGTCCCGAGCTGCTCAGGCACCGCGGCGGCCCCACCGAGCACGGGCCATCGGTGCCGGTCGCTCAGGCCGGCGTGCCGCCGCGGGCCGCCGCGTCGACCAGCCCGATCCGGCGCAACGGAGAGAGCCAGGCGTATGCCGCGGCGGCGAGTCCGACGCCCACGACCGTGAGCATGGCGGGACGGACGCCCACCTGGTCGGCGAGCGCGCCGGCGAGGAGTGCGCCGACCGTCCAGCCGAGTCCCCACGAGAGCATCCGGCCAGCGGTGTTGACGCGGCTGAGCAGGTATTCGGGGGTGACCTGCTGCCGGTAGTTGAGGGAGTTGATGATCACCAGCTGATAGGCCACTCCCCACCCGATCATGAAGAGCACCGCGAGCAGCCAGTGGGTGGACACGGCGACGAGCAGACCGAAGGCGGCCGAGACCGGGATCCAGCCGAGCGTCAGGCTGGCCGCGGTGAACCGACGCAGGAGACGAGGGGTCAGCCAGGCCGCGAGGATGCCGCCGACGCCCCAGGCACTGAAGACGAGGCCGAACCGCCAGCCGGACGTGCCGATCCGGAGCACCCGGTCGCACCACGGGACGGCGAGCGCCATGAACCCGGCGCCCGCGACCGACTGGAGCGCACCGATCAGCGAGTTGGAGCGCACCCCCTGGTGCCGCCACAGGAACCGGACCCCCTCTCGGATGTCGGCGCGCACTGAGGCGAATCCTCGCGCGGCGGATCGCTCCCGGGCCACCGACAGGGCCCGGGAGATGGACCGAACCACCAGACCCGAGACGAGGAAGGTCAGCGCGTCGACAGCCAGCAGGTCAGCGGGGTGCACCACCGCGAGCGCCAGCCCGACGGCGGCCGGGACGGTCAGGTCGAGGATGCCGGCGAACCCCCACACCGCGGAGTTGGCGTCGCCCACCCGGTCGCGACCCACGAGCACGGGCAGTGCCCCGAAGTTGGCACCGTCGAAGAAGGTGAAGAGCGACTGGGCGACGAAGCCGGCCACCAGCACGTGCGGCACGGTCAGCCCTCCCAGCCACCAGGCAACCGGGACCGACCCCACCACCAGCACGTTCGCGAGGTCGGCCAGCACCATCACCCGCTTGCGGTCGAACCGGTCGCCGACCGCCCCGGAGAAGAGGCCGAAGAGCAGGTACGGCAGGGCCTCCAGGGTCGTCGTCAGGGCCGTGAGGGTGGTCGACCCGCTCAGCCGGTAGACGAGCACCGGCATGGCCACGGCCGTGACCAGCGACCCGAACAGACTGGACATCCGCGCGACCCAGTAGCGCCGGAAGTCGGCGTCGTCGCGCAGCCGGGTGCGCTGCACGGCAGCATCGCCCCCGCCCGTGTCACCGCTCACCCCGCCGAGTCTGCCGGGTGGAGTCACCGTCACGTCGACCCGGGTGGCCCGGACGGGAAAGCACGGGCGACCGTCCGAGGCGGCCGGTACGTTCTGGGACATGACGAACGACGTGCGACAGCTGGCTGACGACTACCACGACCACTGGATGAGGACGAGCCCGAGCTGGGCGCACATGATCGGTGACTACCGGTTTGCCGACCGGTTCGACGACGCCAGCAGGGCTGCCGAGGACGACCTCATCACCACCTCGCGCGAGTTCGCCGCCCGGGCAGCAGCGATCCCCGACGAGGACCTGAGCCTGGAGGACCGCGCCACCCGTGACGTCGTCGCCTTCCAGGCCACCAGTGCGGCCGACACCGCGGAGGGCCGCACTGCCGAGTTCGCGGTCAACCCGGTGTTCGGGCCCCAGGTCGACCTGCCCCTGACCGTCTCGAACCTCGCCATCCCGAACGCCGAGGTCGCCGAGGCCATGGTGAGCAAGTTCCACGACATGGGCCAGTACCTGCGCGACGCCGCCCAGCGGCACCGCGAAGGCATCGCCTCCGGGCGCACGCCGGCCGACTTCGCCGTGCGGGACACCGTGCCCCAGCTCGACGCGTGGTTGGCCACGCCGCTGTCGGAGGACCCGCTGTTGCACACGGCCGACCTCCCCGCCGACGTGGACGTCGACGCGTGGCGGGCCCGGCTCACCGAGGCCATCGAGCACGCGGTCCGACCGGGCCTGCAGGAGTACCGCGACGTCCTCGTCGAGGAGGTGGCGCACCACACGCGTCCCGACGAGAAGTGCGGTCTGGTCTGGCTTCCTGATGGCGAGGAGACCTACGCGCGCGCCCTGGCCGCCAACACCACCACGACCCTCACCGCCCAGGAGATCCACGACCTGGGCCTGCGCCAGATCGCCTCGCTCGAGGAGGAGTACTCGGCGCTCGGAGGGGAGGTCCTCGGCACCTCCGACGTGCCGGAGGTCTACCAGCGGCTGCGCACCGACCCTGCGCTGCGCCACCACGACGCTGCCGAGATCCTTGCCGAGTGTGAGACCGCGTTCGCCCGAGCCCGGGCCGAGATGCCCGCATGGTTCAACCGGCTCCCGGCCGCCGACTGCGCGATCAAGACCACCACCCAGGGCGCGCTCGGCTTCTACTACCCGCCCTCGGACGACGGCTCGCGTGGCGGCGTCTTCTACGTCAACACCTCAGACCCCTCGGCCTGGGGCCGCGTCGAGATCGAGGCGCTCAGCTACCACGAGGGCATCCCCGGCCACCACCTCCAGCTGGCCATCGCCGCCGAGCTCACCGACCTGCCGGCCCTGCGGCGTCACACCGTCTTCAACGCCTATGCCGAGGGATGGGGCCTCTACACCGAGCGTCTCGCCGACGAGATGGGTCTGTACTCCACGCCGCTGACCCGGCTCGGCATGCTGACCATGGACTCGGTGCGCGCCTGCCGCCTCGTCGTCGACACCGGACTGCACGCGCTGGGCTGGAGCCGTCAGCAGGCGATCGACTACATGGTGGCCAACTCGCCGATGTCCACCGCCAACGTGACCAGCGAGGTCAACCGGTATGCCGTGCTGCCCGGCCAGGCGTGCGGCTACATGGTCGGTCGGCTCGAGATCCTGCGCATCCGGCGCGAGGCGCAGGAGCGCCAGGGTGACGCCTTCGACATCAAGGCCTTCCACGACGCCGTGCTCGACGGTGGCAGCGTGCCGCTCGGGGTGCTCGACACGATCGTCCGGGCCCGCCTCCCCTGAGGTCGGGCCCCTCTCCGCGTCAGGCGGTGGCGGCCGCGGCCGCCCGCCCGGCGGTGCGCCCGGAGAAGATGCAGCCACCGAGGAAGGTGCCTTCGAGGGCGCGGTACCCGTGCAGCCCACCGCCGCCGAACCCGGCGACCTCACCCGCGGCATACAGGCCGGGCACCGGCTCACCCGACGCGGACAGGACGCGCGACGAGAGGTCGGTCTCGAGGCCGCCGAGGGTCTTGCGGGTGAGGATGTTGAGGCGCACCGCGATGAGGGGTCCGGCCTTCGGGTCGAGGATGCGGTGCGGGCTCGCGGTGCGGATCAGCTTGTCGCCCCGGTAGTTTCGCGCGCCTCGCACCGCGGTGACCTGGGCGTCCTTGCTGAAGTCGTTGGCGATCTGACGGTCCCGCTCGACCACCTGGCGCTCGACGTGGGCGAAGTCCAGGGGAGCGTCGGGCGTGAGGGCGTTCATCTTGTCGACGAGCTCGCGCAGGGTGTCGGCCGAGACGAAGTCCGCGCCCTTCTCCAGGAAGGCGCGCACGGGAGCGGGCATGTCGGCGCGGGCGCGGCCGAGCACGTCCTTGACCGACTTCCCGGTGAGGTCGGGGTTCTGCTCCGACCCGGAGAGCGCGAACTCCTTGCCGATGATCTTCTTCGTCAGCACGAACCAGCTGTGGTCGTGCCCGGTCCGCCGCAGGTGGGCCAGCGTGCCGAGCGTGTCGAACCCCGGGAACAGCGGCGCCGGCAGCCGGTCGCCGTTGCCGTCGAACCACAGCGAGCTCGGCCCGGGCAGGATGCGGATCGCGTGGGACGGCCAGATCGGGTCCCAGTTCTCGATGCCCTCGACGTAGTGCCACATCCGGTCGCGGTTGACCAGCCGGCCACCGGCCGCCTCGGTGATCGCGAGCATCCGGCCGTCGACGTGCGCCGGCACCCCGGTCAGCATGTGCTCGGGAGCCGTGCCGAGTCGCTCGGGCCAGTTGGCCCGCACGAGGTCGTGGTTGGCGCCGATGCCGCCGCTGGTGACGACGACGGCCTGGGCGGTCAGCTCGAAGTCACCCACGGCGGCACGGTTGGTGGGCCTGCCCCGAGAGGCGGCGTCGTCGGCCAGGAGGGTCCCCCGCACCCCGGTGACGGCGCCGTCGCTGGTGACCAGCTCGTCCACCTGGTGGCGGTGCCGGAGCTCCACCCGCCCGGCCCGGACGTGGTCATCCACCCGGCGCAGGAACGGCGCCAGCACCCCCGGGCCAGTGCCCCAGACGATGTGGAACCGCGGCACGGAGTTGCCGTGCCCGGACGCCGACCCGTCACCCCGCTCGGCCCAGCCGACCACCGGGAAGAACCGCATCCCCTGGTCGTGCAACCACGCCCGCTTCTCCCCCGCGGCGAAGTCGACGTAGGCGCGAGCCCACTGCGAGCCCCACTTGTCCTGGTCGTCGAGCCGGTCGAACCCTGCCGACCCCTGCCAGTCCTGCCAGGYGAGGTCGACGTCGTCCTTGATGCCCATCCGTCGCTGCTCGGGGCTGTCGACGAGGAACAGCCCGCCGAACGACCAGTGGGCCTGCCCACCGAGGTTTGCGGCGCTCTCCTGGTCGACCACGACGACCCGACGGCCGGCATCGGCGAGCTCGGCGGCGGCGACGAGTCCGGACAGCCCGGCCCCGACCACGATGACGTCAGCGTCCATGGGCCCCAACCTACGGGCCGGTAACCACCGGCGCCACGGAAACGCGACCGTCCACGACCGTGAACCGCACGTCCGCGAGGGTATGCACCACGGCGTCGGCGACGAGGTCAGCGGGCTGGGTCGTCGTCGTCACCGCGAGCGTCGCGCAGCCCGCGGCGCGCGCGGCCTCCAGCCCACTCGGTGCGTCCTCGACCACGAGGCAGTCGGCGGGGTCGACCCCGACCAGGGATGCGGCGAGCAGGAACGGGTCGGGGTGCGGCTTTCCTTGCCGCACATCGCTCGCGGTGACGACCACCCGTGGGGTGGGCAGTCCGGTGGCGAGCAGCCGCGCGTCGGCCAGGGGTCGGCTGCAGGAGGTCGCGATCGCGCAGAGGTCCTGGCCCTGGTCATGGTCACCGGTCAGGGTGGCGAGGGCGTCGAGGGTGCCGGGCAGGATGGTGATCCCCTCGGTGTCAGCGGTCTCGATCGCCTCGATGCGCTCGACCGCGGCGTCCACCCGATCGGGCGGCAGCAGTGCCGCGACGACGCCGCGTGCGGGGACCCCGTGGAAGCCAGCCAGGTCGTGGGGGTCGACGCCCTCCTCCTGGGCCCACCGGAGCCACGACCGGATGACGACGGGGATCGAGTCGATCAGCGTGCCGTCCATGTCGAAGAGCACCGCCGCGAACGTGCGGCCTTCGAGCGTTCCCAGGCTGCGCGGCATACCAGCAGCCTAGGAGGTGACCGGGGGGCGTTCCGCGCCGGACCGGGACGGCTGGCGGATACGGTGGACCGGTGAGCACGCCCCCGGAGAGCCCACGCCGCGGGAGGCGTGCGTCCCGGTGGCTGCGGCGGATCGGCGTGCTGGCGGTGTTGTTCGTCGCCTGCAACACCGGTGGCGTGGCCGCGACGACGCTCTTCCCGAGCACGGCCGACACGCTCAACTATGGCGCGGAACTGCGGCTCTCGCTGAACCCCCAGGACATCTCCAAGATCCAGAGCCCCACGATCTTCGGTGACATCCGGCTCGACTTCGCCGGACCGGTCCCGGCGCCCGGCGTCGTGGCCCAGGTGCACGTCAAGGAACGCATCACTGACCTGCTGGCCCGCCCCAACATCTCCGTGCAGTCCCTCCAACCGGGCCCGCTCGAGCTCGAGCGGGCGGCGCGGGGCGGGGTCATCGCCCTGGCCTGGCGGTTCGCCGTCGGCGCCCTCGTCGTCGCCCTCCTCGGCCTCGGCGGGTATGCCGCGTGGCGCCGCCGCCGACCACGGCTGCGCTGGACGGCGCTGGTCGCCTCGGCCTGGGTCGCCTCGTGCGTGGCCACGTTCGGGGTGATCGGGCTGAGCTACCAACCAGAACGCCTGGACAGCTTCACGACGACGGGGATCCTCGGCACAGTGCAGCGCAACGCCGACCTGTTGGAGGGGGTCGAGACCCGCGCCGAGCAGGTGACGCCCTACCTCAAGAACCTGCTCGCCCTGTCGGCGGCGCTGCAGGACAAGTACGCGCCCCAGGCCCTCGACCAGCCGGTGGCCGCCCGGGTGCTGCTGGTGTCAGACATCCACGGGGCCAACCAGTACGCGCTGATGAAGACGATCGTCCAGCAGGAGCGCATCGACGCCGTCATCGACTCCGGTGACCTCGTCAACTTCGGGAGTGCCACCGAGGCCGACGCCGCCGGGCTCTTCCAGGGCATCGCCTCGCTCGGGGTGCCCTACCTGTTCGTCAAGGGCAACCACGACGGGCGGTCTGACGTCGACCGCGAGCTGCTCGACCGGCTGGCCGCCGTCCGCAACGTGGTGCTGCTCGAGCCGGACGACCGGACGTATGTCGTCGAGGGCATCCACGGCCTGCGCATCGCCGGCTTCAACGACCCCCGATGGTTCGGCGACAGCAACACGGGCAACGCCGCCAAGCAGAAKCCGGCCGCCGCGCGCTACAACGCCGCGATGGCGGACCAACCGGTGCCGGACCTCGTCGTCTCCCACGAACCAGCCGCGGCTGAGGACGTGCAGCGCGCCGGGATCCGGGTCAACGGTCACCTGCACGCCAGCCAGCTCCAGGGGTCGCGGATCGGCGTGGGCACCTTCACCGGCGGCGGCCCGTTCAGCCACTTCATCGCCAGCGGCGAGACCGGCACCACGAAGGTGGCCAAGGGCGACCTCGGCGAGCTCACCGGCCAGCCGTCGGCCTTCGACATCGCCACGTTCGGCACCGACTGCCGGCTGGCCTCCCTGACGCGTTACCAGTTCCGCAACGTCATCGAGGGCCGTCCCGCCTACGACGACGTGACGCTCATCAACGGCTCTCGGATCGAGGACACCGCACCGGCCGCGGCCGCACCCGCCGCCGAGGCGGGAGCACCCGACACCGCCGCACCGGCTCGCACCTGCGGGCCCGACGTCGAGCAGACCAGGGAACGCGTCAGCGCCCCGCCACGTTGACGGCCGCGTTCCCCCTCGTGGTGGCGTCGCGCCTGGTCACCGCTGACGACCTGGCCAGCACCGCCGGGGACGCACTGCGCTGCCGGGCAGTTGGTGATCCCGGGCAGTTGGCCGACTTCCCGCGCGACCTGGGCCCGGGGGGCCCGCGGTCTCGGGCAGTTGGCCGACTTCCCGCGCGACCTGGGCCCGGGGGCCCGGGGTCTCGGGCAGTTGGCCGACTTCCCGCGCGACCTGGACCCGGGCCCCGCGGTCTCGGGCGATGGGCCGGTTCCTCTCAGCCCACCGGGTCGGTGACCACCGCCGTCCAGACGTATGCCGCGGCGTCGCCCTCGGCCCGACAGGTCAGCCGGGCGGGAGGCTGGGTGGTGCGGCGGACCGTCACCGCCGACCGGGCCGGCACCGCCCCGCGGCCCAGGACCTCGACGTGCCAGACCCCGGCCTCGGTCACCACCGCACCCGGGCTCACCTGGTCGGCAGCGGCCGGGCCGTGGGCGCGCAGCACCGCGGCGAGGGCGGCCTGGACGGGCGGGCGGTGGGCGGAGAAGCCGCGCAGGTGCTGGACATCCACCCTTCCGGAGAGGTGGCCCTCGACGACCTCGACGGCGGTGGCCGCGTCGAGGCCGCCATAGACGGTGCCGTCCGGGACGACGAGCAGGTTGGCGGCGAACCGGTCGCCACCGATGTGCGTGCACTCCCAGGTCTGCTGGGGCCAGCGAGCCGCCAGTGCCTGCGCGACCGGGCGGCCCCTGACGGCGCAGCAGACGTCGTGCCGGCCATGGGTGCAGACCAGGAGCAACGGCTCGGGCACGGGCCCCTCGGCCACGTCAGCCGGGCCGTGGCGCAGCACCGCACCGGCGGCCAGCAGGTCGTCGGACCGCCGCCAGGTGCCCCACTGCTGCCGGCCGTCGAGGTCGACGACGGTCCAGCGCCGCTGCTCCGGCCGCCCGGGGACCGCGGGCCTGCCGGGTCGGCGGATGAGCACGACCCGGCCCCCGACCTCCAGGGCGGTCCGGTGCAGCAGGTCTGCGACCGGGCTGTCGATGCCGGGGTTGTCGATGCCGGGGCTGTCGAGGGCCGCAGGTGCCCAGCCGCCGGGGTGCTCGACGAGCAGCCACCGCGTCGCGGGGGCGGCGGTGCCCAGCATCGGGTCACCGCGACCGCGCGCAGACGTCGAGCACAGCGGCGCGGTCATGCAGGGACGACGACGCCGGCGCGCAGCAGCGCGCGGGTGAGCTCGAGGCCGAGCTCGGCGGCGCTGGCCGCGCCCGACTCCAGCAGCCGCTCGACCGCCGCGAGGTCGGACCGCTCGACCGTCTGCGTGCCGACCCTGCTGCGCACCACGGTGCGGCCCCCGGCGGCGGGCACCAGGGTGGCGGCGACATGCGGCCGCAGGGCCACCCGGGAGCTCACGGTGAGCGCGTTGGCGGCCTCGGCCTGAGCCAGGGGTGCGATCGGGGCGGGGCGCTGGGCAGCCCTCGCAGCACCGGCCAAGCCGGTCGCGAGGTCGCTGACGTCCACCTGTGCCAGCGCCTCGAGGAGGGCCGACCGCACCGCCTCCACGTCGGCGGGTCCCGGTCCTTCACCGACCAGGTCCGTCCCGACCGGGAGGGCCGCGCGCAGCTGGGTGGAGCGACTCGCCCGTGCGACGGCCGCGCGCACGAGCTCGTCAGCGACATGGCGACGGGTCCAGGAGTGCACCCCGATGGTGAGGTGGATGCTCGTGCCGCCCAGCGCCGTCGCCGAGTGCAGGTAGCCCCGCGGCAGGTAGAGGCAGTCACCCGGCGCGAAGGTCTCCTCGATCAGCGGTGCCGCGAGCGCCGCCTCCTCGACGGCGGCCCGGTGCATGGTCCAGGGTTCGTCGCGCAGCGGCAGCGCGTGCACCGGTGGGCGGATCCGCCACCGCTTCTCGCCGGCGATCTGCAGGACGAACACGTCGTGCACGTCGTAGTGGTCACTGAATCCGGTGTTCTCCGGCGGCGTGACGTAGGCATTCACCTGCACGGGGTGACCGAGCTCCGCAGCCAGCGACTGGGAGAAGTCGACCATGGGCCGCCACGTGCGGTGCAGCCCCTGCAGCACCAGCGTCGCGCCGTCGGAGAAGTGCTGCAGGACCGCGTCGTCGCTGGCCTGGTCGGCGATGGCGGCGCCGATCCCGCCTCCCCTCGTGAAGCTGCGGTCGTCGAGGGTGGTGCCTTCCTTGGCCATCCGCAGGAACGGAGTGCGCAGCCCGCGTCCCGACACCAGCTCGTCGACAGCCTCGGCGGAGAACAGGTCGGCGAAGAGCCCGGGCAGGTCTGCCGCCCGGCTGAGCAGAGGGGCACGCGACCAGTAACGGTCGGCGAACTCGGTCGTCGGCACGGCCAGCAGGCGCGACAGGACCGGGTGCCCACCACTCGTGGCGGGCACCCGGTGCGATGACGTGGTGGTCACCGGCTCACCGGTCGTGGTGCTCGGCGGTCAGACGCCGTCAGCGCCGCCGTCGGCTCCGCCGTCGTGACCACCGGCGTCCGCGCCACCGTCAGCCGGGCCCTCGCCCGCACCACCGTCAGCGCCGCCATCCGCTCCGCCGTCGTGACCACCGGCGTCCGCGCCACCGTCAGCCGGGCCCTCGCCCGCACCACCGTCAGCGCCACCGTCAGCGCCACCGTCGGCACCGCCGTCGTCAGCGCTGCCCGGCATACCCGCCGCGCCGCCGTCGGACGGCCCGATGCCGCCCTCGTCGTCGCGTGCTTCGTTCAGGGGGGTTTCGGTCATGGCTGGATCTCCCTGTCGTCAGGCGACGCCGTGTCGCGCCGCTGCACCCTTCCTATGCCACCCAGCCCCCAGCCGCCACTCAGAACCCCGCGTTTGCGCAGGTCAGAAGCCCGCGGCGCCGGAGCCCCCAGCTCGGTCGACCCGGTTCGCGGTCGTCCCCACCCGAGGTAAGGACTTGGCAAGGGTTCGGGCGAACCACGCCGCACCCGTGGGGCCAGCCCTACGGTGCGATCACCGATCCACTGGAACGCAGGGAGAAATCAATGGCGATGACCCGCACGTTCGGCGCGCTCGCGGCACTCGGTGCCGCAGCCGCCCTCACTGTGTCAGCAGAACCCGCCCAGGCCGCGAACTCGTATGTCGCACTGGGCGACTCGTACTCCTCGGGCACCGGCACCCGGACCTACCTCAACGACGGCACTTCGTGCCAGCGCTCGGTGTACGCCTACCCGTCACTCATCGCCGCGAACAAGGGGCTGACGCTCAACTTCCGCGCCTGCTCCGGCGCCCGGGTCGCTGACGTCACCAACACCCAGCTCAGCGCCCTCACGACCGCGACGACCCAGGTGTCGATCTCGGTGGGGGGCAACGATGCCGGCTTCGCCGACGTGCTGACCGAGTGCGCGCAGCCCGGCTGGATGAGCGACTGCAACGGTGCGATCGACGGCGCGCAGAGCATCATCACCAACACCCTCCCGTCGCGACTGTCGACGCTCTACGCCTCGATCAAGGCGAAGGCCCCGAACGCCAAGGTCGTTGTCGTGGGCTACCCCCGCATCTTCCAGGGCGAGGACTGCAACGCGTTCACCTGGTTCTCACCGGCCGAGGAGACCCGGCTCAACCAGACCGCCGACCTGCTCAACAGCAAGACGTCCGCCCAGGCCGCGGCCAAGGGGTTCACCTTCGTCAACCCGACCAGCCGGTTCACCGGGCATGCGGTCTGTGACGACGTCGAGTGGCTGAACGGGCTGTCCAACCCGGTCAGCGAGAGCTACCACCCCAACGTCGCGGGACACCGTGACGGCTACGCGCCCCTCGTCAGCACCCCGCTCACCGGCAGCGCGTTCAAGGTCAGCAGCGCGACGCTGCGTCAGGCCGGGCTCTCGGCCGACCGCCTCGCAGCCCAGCAGCGTCGGTACGCCGCCGCCGACGCCCTGATCAGCCCCGAGCAGTTCCGCGCGCCGGACCTAACGACGGCCGAGGCCAGGGCAGCCGCCGAGCGGGCCGGCGTCGACCTGCGCTCGCGGGCGAGCATCGACGCTGCCGACCGCGCGTGGTCGCAGCGCCAGGCCGCCGCGCTCGCCGCCCGCTGAGCCCAACTCCTTCGGGTCGAGGGACAAAGGGCAGGGGTATGCCGGGTGGTGACCACCCGGCATACCCCTCCGTGGGTGCTGGCGACAGTTAGGCGCGACCGTGGGCGGCGCGGCTGCGACGGCTCAGCGAGTCGACGATGACCGCGAGCAGCAGGACGCCACCGGTGATCATGTAGCGCTCGGGCGAGCCGAGGTTGACCAGGCTCAGGCCGTTCGAGATCGACTGGATGACCAGGATGCCGAGCAGGGCCGAGTAGGCCGAGCCGCGTCCGCCGAAGAGCGAGGTGCCGCCGATGACGGCTGCCGCGATGGCGTTGAGGTTGACGTCACCGCCGCCGCTGCTCTGGTTGGCCGCCGCGAGGCGACCGGCCGCGAGCAGGCCACCGAGGGCGGCCAGGGTCGAGCAGAAGACGAAGACCGTGACGTAGATGCGCTTCACGTTGATGCCGGCCCGCCGGGCGGCCTCGACGTTGCCGCCGATCGCGAGCACCGAACGGCCCCACGACGTGCGCCGGATGACGAAGTCGAAGATGACGACGAGCGCCAGGAAGAGCACGAACATGTAGGAGACGCCGCGGTCGCGGTTGAGGACGTAGACCGGGATCCCCAGCAGGAGCAGGAGCGCGACGGAGCGCACCGCCACCGTCACGACCGGCGTCGTGGACAGTCCAGCCGTGGCCCGGCGCTGGTTGGCGCGCAGGCGGAGCGCGGCGTAGATCAGCACGGCGACCACGACGACGGCGTAGGCGACCGCGTCGGGCAGGAACTTCAGGGCGGAGAACTGCACGATCGCGGAGTCGAACGGGATGTTGATCGACCCCTCCTTGCCGAGCACCTTGAGCTGCAGGCCGAGGAAGCCCAGCAGTCCCGCCAGGGTGATGACGAAGCTCGGCACGCCGAACCGTGTGTAGAGCAGCCCGTACAGGCCTCCGATGACGGCACCCGCGACGAGGGAGGCGAGGATCGCGAGGGGGAGCGCCCACCCGTGACCGACGAACCCGACGGCGAGGATGGCGGCCGACAGGCCGCTGATCGACCCGACCGAGAGGTCGATCTCGCCGAGCAGGAGCACCAGGACGATGCCGAGGGCGATGATGCCGGTGGGCACGCTCTGCTGGGTGAGGTTGACGAGGTTGCGGCTCGACAGGAACGCGTCGTTGCGCAGGGCGAACACGCCCCAGATGACGACCAGGCCGACGACGACGGGCAGCGAGCCGAGGTCACCACTGCGCAGCCGTGACAGGAACGCGCGCAGGAACCCACCCACCCCCTGCGACGCGATCAGGCGCTCGTCCTGGAGGTCGGCGGGGAGGGCCGCGGTCGTGTCGACCGACTGCGCCTCGGGGGTGGGCATGGGGGTGCTCATGACTGCTCCTCCGAGGTGGCAGTGGATGTGGCAGTGGGATCGGCGGACGCGGCGTCCTGCTCGGCGGGCACCGCACGACGGGCCGCCCGTTGCGAGACGGCGTTCGTCGTCGCGCCGGTGATCGCGGCGATGATCTCCTGGCTCGTGGTCTGGGCGACGTTGAACGTGCCGTTGTTGCGTCCGAGGCGAAGCACGCTCACGCGGTCGGCCACGGCCATCACGTCCGACATGTTGTGGCTGATGAGGATGACGCCGAGGCCGTTCTCGCGCAGCCGCTCCACGAGGTTGAGCACTTCCGCCGTCTGGGCGACGCCCAGGGCTGCGGTCGGCTCATCGAGCATGACGACCTTGGGGGCGCCGAGCAGTGATCGGGCGATGGCCACGGTCTGTCGCTGGCCACCGGAGAGGCTGGCGACGGGGATGCGCACCGACGGGATCTTGGCGCTGAGCTGGCGCAGCAGCCGCCACGACTCCTGCTCCATCGTCACCTCGTCGAGCGCCCGGCCGCGGTAGAGCTCACGACCGAGGAAGAGGTTGGCGACGACGTCGAGGTTGTCGCAGAGCGCGAGGTCCTGGAAGACCGTCGCGATGCCGAGGTGCTGGGCCTCGGCCGGGCTGGCCACGCTGGCGGCCTTGCCGTCGAACGTCATCTGCCCTTCGTCGGGGGTGTAGACCCCGGCGATCGTCTTGACGAGCGTCGACTTGCCGGCGCCGTTGTCACCGACGAGGGCGACGACCTCGCCCGAGTGGACGTCGAAGTCGATGTCCTTGAGTGCCTGCACTGCCCCGAAGCGCTTGGAGACGCCGGTCAGTGCGAGGACCGCGGTCGTCGGGGGCGAGAGGGTCGCTGTCATGTCAGTCCTTCGGTGGTTCGGTGGAGCCGGGTGCGGGGCGAGCCTGCCGGGGGCGGTGATGTGGACGAAGAGCTCCCGCCCAGCAGTCTGCCGCGTACGCCAGCGGGTGGGAACGGCGCCGAGGCGCTGTTCCCACCCGCTGGCCTGTCGTCAGCTGATGCCGGCCGCGGTGCAGGCTGCGGCGAAGGCACCGGTGCAGAGGTCGGCGACCTTGTAGACGTTGTCCTTGATGATCGTGTCCTTGACCTTGTCCTTGGTGACCGCGATCGGGTCGAGGATGGTCGAGGGCACACCCTGCGTGTCGGTGGTCGACGCAGGCTTCTGCTTGTTGGCCAGCGCGATGGCGGCCTTGGCAGCGGCCTCGGCCTCCGGCGGCACCGGCTTGTAGATCGTCATGGCCTGGTCACCGGCGAGGATCCGCTGGATCGCGGCGAGCTCGGAGTCCTGACCCGTGACGGGCGGGAGCGGCTTGACTCCGCCGGCCTTGAGCGCGGCGATCGCGCCACCGCCGGTGCCGTCGTTCGCCGCGTAGACACCGACGAGGCTGCCCTTGACGGCCGAGATCTGGCCCTCCATCCAGGCCTGCGCCTTGTCGGGGCTCCAGTCCGGGGTGTCGTACTCGGCGGCGATCTTGAACCCGCTGGTGTCGAGCACGCTGTGCGCGCCCTTCTTGAAGCTGGCGGCGTTGGGGTCGGTCGGCGAGCCGTTGATCATGACGATGTCACCCGAGGTCTTGCCCCCGGCCTTGATCGTGTCGACCAGGGTCTGCGCCTGGATCTTGCCGACCGTCTCGTTGTCGAACGACACGTAGTAGTCGGCACCGGCGATGAACCGGTCGTAGGCGACGACGGGGACGCCCTGGCTCTTGGCACTGGCCACGACCCCGGCGGCAGCCTTGCCGTCGACCGGGTCGAGGACGAGCACGTTGGCACCCTGGGTCAGCGCCGCCTCGGCCTGCTGTTGCTGCTTGGCAGGGTCCTGGTCGGCGTTGCTGTAGATGATCGTGCAGGCTGCGCAGTCCTTCTTGACCGCGGCCTCGAACAGCGGGCGGTCGAAGGTCTCGTAGCGGGTGGTCTTGGACTCGGGCAGCAGGAGCGCGATCTTCTTGGCGCCGCCGCCGCCCCCGGACGACGAGCTGCTGCCGTCTGAGCTGGAGCTGCCGCTGCCGCCACACGCGGCGAGCGACGCGATGCCGAGGCCAGCCACGAGAGCGGCCCCGGCGAGACGAATGGAACGGGTGGGCATAGCTGAACTCCCTTGGTCAGGCGCCGACAACCACGATGGTGCGGGCGTGCCCTGAGTTAATCGCTGACCCACCCTTGACGTCAAGAGTTGAATTCAAGAAATGGACGCGGCAGTGGCCAGAACGGCCTCGTTGGCGGGCAGCAGGGCCGCGGCACAGACCAGCGCGCCCACGACGTCGGCGTCGGTGTCGAGCTGTCCCTCCCGCACCACCACCGACGCTGCGGCGCTCGGGATGGCGCACCGCTCCAGCGACGCGCGCATCGGGGTGATGATGATCGAGCCGACCTTCGACAACTGCCCCCCGAGCACCACCACCTCGGGGTTGAGCAGGTTGACCAGACCGGCGACAGCGACGCCGAGATGGCGTCCCGCGTCCTCGAGCACCCGTCGGCATCCCGGGTCGCCGTCGAGGGCCCGGGTGATCACGTCGCGCAGGCTCAACGGCCCGTGCGAGGCGGCCAGGGCGTCGAGCAGCCCACGGGCACCGATGTAGGTCTCGAGGCAGCCACGGTTGCCGCACCGGCACACCGGGCCGTTCTCGTCGATGGTCAGGTGGCCGATCTCGCCGGCCGTCCCGGCAGCCCCGCGGAACACGTCGCCGTCGAGGATCAGCCCGGCCCCCACGCCGTAGGACAGCTTGATGTAGACGGCGTGCTGGACCCCCTGCAGCACACCACATCTCAGCTCACCGAGCGCTGCGAGGTTGGAGGTGTTGTCCACCGCCACGGGCGCCTGGATGCGCCCTTCCATCTCGCGGGCGACCGCCACTCCGCGCCACCCGGGGAGGATGCTCTCGCTGCCCACCTGGCCCGACACGGCGTCCACGGGAGCGGGGATGCCGACCCCGACGGCACGCACGTCGGCCATCGTCTTGCCGACCTTCTCCACGACGTCCAGGAGCAGCCGCGACGCACGGTCCATGCCCTCGTCGGCCGCATGGTCCGCGGGCAGTGGCATGCGCTGCCGGCCGATGATGTCGCGTGGGCCCGTGCCGAGCGCCACCCGCACGTCGCGGTCGCCGAAGGCGATGCCGGCGATGAGCGTGCTGCCGGTCGCCAGCGAGACGAGCACGGCCCGTCGGCCGTTCCGGATGCTCGGCTCGAGCTCGACCGCCCCGGACGTGTCCAGCTCCTTGACCATGTTGGACACGGTGGCGGGACTGAGGCCCGTGAACCCCGCGATCTCCACCTGGGTCATCGCCCCCTGGTCACGCAGGGCCTCCAGGACGCGCAGACGGTTGGCTTCACGCAGGGATGCCTGCGAGCCAGGAGCCGCGTGTGATGGATTCACGGCCTAAACATAAAGGGTGCGACGGTCAAACGGTAGGGATGACCGACAGACCGTGTCCGAAGGCGAACAGCGGGTCGTCGTAGCCCGGGACGTCCTCGCCGTGTCGGCGCACCTGTTCCATCGAGCGGGGCAGGTCGAAGGGCAGCCGACCCTCCGGCGGGATCACCCCGGTCAGCGCGTCCACCAGGGCCGCGTCGTTGGTGCCGTAGCTGCCCACCAACGCGCTGGTCAGGGGCAGGAGCGGGGTCACCACCGCCGGCCGGTCCAGGACGACGTCGACCACGAGCGGGCACTGCGCCGCGATCCGGGCGAGCCGGGCGACCAGACCCGGCGGGTAGTCGAGGGAGCCCTGGTGGAACCACGACTCGAGGAAGAGGTCGGACCGGGGTTCGAAGGGGGCCGGGAGGCGCACCAGGGCGACCTCCGCGTCCTCGGGTCGCTCCACGGCCACCCCCAGGGCCGCGACGGCCTCGGGTGAGACGTTCTCCGCGTAGACCCGAAGGCCCTTCGGCAGCGGGAGCGTCGGCGCCCCGTCGCGCGAGCCGTTGGCGAGGACGGTCACGGACCTCGCCTGCGCGGCATACCCGGCCTCGCGGAAGTCCTTGCGCCCCACGGTCTCTGCGGCCGCGTCCTCGTCGACGAAGGGGTCGTCGAACAGTCCGAGGCGGAACTTCACGGCGAGCAACCGACGGGCCGACTCGTCGATCCGGGCCTCGGTCACGCGACCCTGGGCGACGAGGTCGAGCAGCAGCTCCACACACTCCTCGCCCCCGAACTGGTCGGAGCCGGCCTCGATGATGAGCTCCATCCGCGCGGCGGGATCGAGGTGCTCGACGCCCCACGCCCGCGCCGGGAGCACCTGGTCGCCGACGTGGTTGTCGTTGACCAGCTCCCAGTCCGTGACCACGACACCGTCGTAGCCGAGGGTGCCGCGCAGCAGGCCGGTGACGATCTGCTTGTTGTAGCCGAAACCGACCTCCTCGATCTGCTCGCCATCGATCTCCAGCGCGATCGGCATCCCGTAGTAGGGCATGATCGCCGCGGTCCCGGCGGCGATGATCGGCGGGAAGGGCTTCAGGTGGTCGGCGAACCGGCCACCGGGGTAGACCTGCTCGCGGCCATAGGGGAAGTGCGCGTCCTCGCCGTCCTTCTGCGGGCCGCCGCCGGGGAAGTGCTTGCTCGTGCAGGCGACGCTGCCCGGGCCGAGCGAGTCCTGCTGGAAGCCCTTCAGGTACGCCACGGCGAGCTCGGTGACGAGGCCTGGGTCCTGACCGAAGGTGCCCGACTGGCGGGCCCACCTCGGTTCGGTGGCGAGGTCGAGGGTGGGGTGCAGGGCTGCGCGGATGCCGACCGCGCAGTACTCCTGTCGCGCGATGTCACCGAACTCCCGGACCAGCTCGGGGTCACGCAGGGCAGCGAGGCCGAGCGCCTCGGGCCACTGCGAGAACGCCTTCGCCGCGAACGAGGTGCCGGCGTTCTCGATGAACGCGTGCCTCGGGTCGGTCGAGATCGTGACGGGTATGCCGTGCGGCGACTGCTCGGCGATCGCCTGGAGGGCGTTGTGCCACCGCGCGGCCATGCGGGCGTCGTCGAGGGCGTGCACGTTGAAGTGGGTGAGGTGCTTGCGCAGCACGACGTCGGACGTGCCCGACTTGCTGATGGCCCCGGGCGCCTCCTTCACCGTGCCGTCCGCGCCCGCCTCGATGACGGTGTGGAACATGAGCCCGACCTTCTCCTCGAGGGAGAGCCGTGACAGCAGGTCCTCGACCCGCTTCTCGACGGGAAGGCGTGGGTCCTCGAACGGGTCCATGCGGTCGTTCCCGTTGAGGTCGCGGTACTCAACGCCCTCCGGGCTGGTCTTCCTGACCGGGTGCATGGGGTCCTTTCACTCTGTTGTAGGGGGCCGGGCGTCAGTCCGGCATCGCGCGCCCCGGGCCATCAGGGGCGTGCCCGGGGCACGCGATGGGACCGGGGGCTCAGGCGATTCCTGCTCCGAACTCTTCCATACCGATGACCGGCCGCAGTGCCCGCTCAACCTCTGCGGTGCTGAACGCACGGCGAATCACGTTGTCTGACAGCACGTTTCCGATGGCACCCATGACCATCGCCTGGTCGAGCGAGAGGTACCGCCGGGCGATGGTGCCGGACCGGACGGCCACGGCGTCGAAGAAGCCGCCCGTGCCGTAGGCCTTCAGCTCGTCCTGGATCCCGGCGAGGTTGGTGAAGGCCTGGTCGGGCTCGTGCATCATCGCGAGGAACGCGGCGTGCGGGGTGACGACACCGTCGCGGTAGGTCGGGTTGGGGTTGGTGCCGGCCCGGCAGTCGCCGAAACCGCCGTCGTAGTTCGTGCCCGCGAAGCTCGGGTCGGTGGTGTCGATGTCTGACAGGTAGCCGGTCGGGTTGAGGCCCAGCTGGTCGACCCCGAACTCGCGGTAGCCACCCATCGGGTTGCTCGAGGGTGAGAAGCCCCAGTAGCCGTACCCGGCCTCGACCATCCCGTGCTCACGCTGCGCACGGACGTGCAGCGGGTGGTTCAGGCCCCACGAGCGGGGGGCCCAGCTCGACTCCGGCACGAACACGTCGGGCATGAGCTCCTCGAACATGCTGCCGCCCCAGCCGGGCACGACGTGCATGCCGCGGTAGGTGTACGCCCCCTCGTAGACGTCGATGCCGAGGTAGGTGCGGTTCTCCCCCACCGGCTGCATCTCCGGCCACGACCAGTCGCAGGTCGCCGGGAAGGTGCGCCACATGGCGAAGTAGTGCTTGGCCGGCACCTGACCCGTCAGGATCCCCAGGTAGCTGGTGATGCGCGTCTCCGACACTGTCGTGTCGTAGTGGTGGTTGGTGTACCAGACGTCGGGCCCGATGCCGATGTGGTTTCCCGTGTAGCCCGAGAACCCGGGCGGCGGGGGCGCGTCGTAGAAGCCGCCGTGCATGAGCCCACCCGGGCGCACGCCGGGATGGGTGGTGTCGGCGTCGTAGAACATGTCCCACCGCATCCGGCTGAACAGGCGCTTCGCCAAGGGCGCGCTGCCCTTGTCGGCCGACATCACGACCTTGAGGGCCGCACCGAGCCAGCCGTTGTCGACGCTGGACAGGAACGGGTAGACGCGGTTGCCGTCGGTGGGCCAGGTGGTGATGACGTCACCGGTGGCCTCGTCGTACCAGTTGTAGAACATGCCGCTCGGGTTGTGGTGCTTCAGGCGCAGCAGGGTGTTCAGGGTCTGGGTGAGGCGCTTGGTGCACTCGCCCTTGGAGATGATGCCGAGCTCGCGCGCCACCACGGTGGACCACAGGTAGCCACCGATGTTGGTGGGTGAGGTGTAGCCGGACCGGTCAGCGGCGCCCAGCGACTCGGTGATGTTGTCGGCCGGCAGGCCGGTCTTCGGGTCGGTCATGGCCACGAGGCTGCGCCACGTGTCGACGGCCCAGCCGTGCACGCGGGTGGACTGGGCGGCCGCTGTCGTGCCCGATGCGAGGTATGCCGGGGCGGCGGCTGCCGTGGCGGGTGCGGCTGACGGGGTGGCGGCCGAGGCGCGCCCGGCGGTGAGGCCGGTGGCCGCCACTGCCGTCGCGCCGACGAGCAGCTGGCGCCGCGTTGCGGAGGGGAGGACGAGCTGGGAGGTGGCCATGGGTGAGGCTCCAATCGGGTTGGTTTCCCTTGCTGTTACTCAGGGCACGGGCTGCCTGGGGCGCAGAGGACCCGGGTACCGGCGGCCCGGCGGTAGTGCTACTACTTGATCCCGGTCGTGGCGATTCCTTCGATGACCCGACGCTGGAAGATCAGGAAGATCGCCAGCACGGGGACCACGACGACGGTCGCCCCGGCGAGGAGCAGGCCGTACTGGGTGGAGTTCTGCCCGGTGGAGTAGAGCGCGAGCGCCACGGGCAGGGTGTAGGTCTTCTCCTGCTGGGCGACGACGAGCGGCCACAGGAAGTTGTTCCAGCTGCCGAGGAAGGTCAGGATCCCCAGGGTCGCCAGCGCAGGTCCCGCGAGCGGGAGGAAGATCTGCCGGAAGATGCGCAGCTCACCCGCGCCGTCCACCCGGCCTGCGTCGAGCAGGTCCTTCGGGAGGCCGAGGAAGAACTGCCGCATCAGGAAGACACCGAACGGCGCAGCGAGGAACGGCAGGATCAGGCCGGGCAGGGTGTCGATCAGGCCGATGTTGGCCACGAGGACGAACAACGGCACGAAGGTCACGACCCCCGGGATCATCAGGGTGCCCATGACGACGGCGAAGAGGGGCTTCTTGCCCTTGAAGTCGAGCATCGCCAGCGCGTAGCCGAGCATCGAGCAGAACAACAGGTTGCCCGCAGTGACACAGACGGCCACGACCGTGGAGTTGAAGAAGTACTGCTTGAAGTTCAGCCGCGAGAACAGCTGGGTGTAGTTGTCCAGGGTGGCCGTCTCCGGCCA
Organism: Pedococcus sp. P2_A3; assembly: GCF_056405035.1. Classification (NCBI taxonomy): domain Bacteria; kingdom Bacillati; phylum Actinomycetota; class Actinomycetes; order Micrococcales; family Intrasporangiaceae; genus Pedococcus; species Pedococcus sp. P2_A3. Next base: position 200,401 of record NZ_JBFUCW010000003.1, read on the forward strand.
CCAGGTCGGCGGGCTCTGCAGCAGCTCGCCCTGGGTCTTGAAGCTGCCCATGATCATCCACACGAAGGGGGTGATGACGACGACGAGCAGGATGGTCAGGACCGCGTAGAGGATCCACCGGCCCCGGGAGCTCATTCCACTCATGAGGACCTCACGTGTTGTCACGCAGCAGGCGGAACTGGATGGCAGCCACGATCGCGATGACGACGAAGATGATGTAGCTCATCGAGGCCGCGTAGCCGTAGTTGCCGAAGCCGAACTGCTTGTAGGTGTACATGGACATCGAGATGGTGCTGTTGAGCGGGCCACCGTTGGTCATGACGAACGGCTCCTCGAAGAACTGGAGGTACCCGATCGAGGTGGTGACCGACACGAACAGCAGCGTCGGTCGCAGCATCGGCAGGGTGATGTGGCGGAACCGCTGCCACGCTCCGGCGCCGTCGATCGCGGCGGCCTCGTGCAGCACCCACGGCACCCCCTGGAGCCCGGCCAGGAAGATGATCATGGCGGTGCCGAAGTTGCGCCACGCGGCCATGAGGATCAGCCCGGGCATCGACCAGTGCGGGTCGCCGAGCCAGTTCGGACCGGTGATCCCCACCCAGCCGAGCACGGTGTTGATGAGCCCGAACTCGTCCTGGAGCAGGAACCGCCAGACGACGGCCACTGCCACGATCGAGGTGATCACCGGCAGGTAGAAGCCGAGCCGGTACGCCGACCGGAACCGGGTGATCCCCCGGTCCAGCGCCACCGCTGCTGCGAGCGCGATGCCCAGGGTGAGGGGCATCCCGATCACGACGAAGTAGGCCGTGTTGAGGGCCGCCTTGCGGAAGACGGGGTCGGAGAACGCTTTCGCGAAGTTGTCGAAGCCCACGATGTTGACCGAGAACGGGCTGCGCAGGTCGCGTGACTTGGTGTCGGTGAGGCTCATGAAGAGCGACTGGACCACCGGCCACGCGGTGAAGACGAGGAAGAGCAGGCAGAAGGGCAATGCCAGCAGCCATGCTGCCGGCCCCTGCCGGATGGCTCGCCTCGCGGCGCCACCCCCGCGGGGGGACGGGCGGGTCTCGCCCGTCTCCCCACGGGAGGTCACCTCGGTGGTGGTGGCCATGACTACTGGCCGGTGCCGATCGAGTCAGCCTGCTGCTGCACGGCCTTCAGTGCCGCAGCCGGGTCGGCGCCCTGCTTGGTGACCTTCTCCATCTCGGTGTCGAAGCTCGCGACGACCTGCTCCCACGTGGGGAAGCTCGGGGGTGCCTGGGCGGTCTCGAGCTGCTTGCCGAAGACGGCGAGCTTCTTGTCAGCCGTGAGAGACGGGTCCTGCCAGGCCGACTTGACGGCGGGGAGGTCGGTCGAGGCCTGGTACCACTTGACCTGGGTCTTCGGGTCACTCAGCCACTGGATGAACTTCCACGCGGTGTCGCGCTGCTTCGACTTCTTGAACACGACCAGGTCGGAGCCGCCGACGAAGGACGACGACTTGGTCTTGGCCGGGATCGGCATGACGTCGTACTGGTCCTTCGTGACCCCGACCTTCTCGACCGCGGACATCATCCACGGGCCAGAGACGAACATCGGCACGCGACCGCTCTTGAAGTCGGGCTCGGTCGTCGGAGTGGCGGGCGCGGCCTTGTCGGAGATGCCCTCGGTGAAGTAGCTCTGGTAGTACTTCACGGCTTCCAGCACCTGCGGGCTGTCGAAGTTGTAGGCCTTGCCGCCGTCCTTCTCGAGGTTGGCGTCGTTCGACCAGCCGAAGGGCATGATCGACTGCCACGAGCCGGTGCCGCCGGCCTGGAAGCCCATGCCGTACTTGGCGCCGGCCTTGGTCTGCATCGCCTTGGCCATCGACTTGAGGCCTTCCCAGTCAGTGGGGGGCGTGGTGATGCCGGCCTTCTTGGCCAGGTCGGTGCGGTAGTAGACGAGACGGGTCTCGACGTACCACGGCACACCGAAGGACGTGCCGTTGACCTCGGTGGTCTTCTGGGCGCCGTCGAAGAAGACGGACTTGTCGATCGACGGGGGCGTGGGGTCGAGCGCGTCCTGGCCGGCGAAGCCGCCCATCCAGGTCGTGCCCACCATGGCCGCGTCCGGCGTGGTGCCGGCCGTGATCGCCGTGGTGAACTTCTGGTATGCCGCGTCCCACGGGATGGCGGTCACGTTCACCTTGGCACCGGGGTTGGCTGCCTCGAACTCCTTGGCCAGCGCCGGGAGCTTCTCGCCCTCGGCGCCCATGGCCCACACCGTGATGGTGCCGGTGGCCTTGCCGGAGCTGACGTCCTTGCCTGTCTCACCTGCTGTCGAGCCGTTGTCGTTGCGACCGCAGGCGGTCAGGGTGAGCGCTGCGGCGGTCAACGTCGCGACCGCTATGGCGGGGGTGCGTCTCATCGGGTGTTCTCTCTTTCCTCGGGGGCGGGGGTGACGGGATCAGGTCTGGGGTGGGCGGGGTCGGGAACGGGCGGGCGCTGGTCAGCGTGGTGGGGCCGGCGCGCAGCCACACGACGACCGGATCACCAGGTGCGTCGGGATCACCTGCGGACCGTCGTCGACGCTGACCCCGGTCACGCGTCGGTGGAGTCGCTCGGCCGCCAGCGCACCGAGCTCGCGAACGGGCTGGCGCACGGTGGTCAGGGCGGGCTCGACGTACCGAGCGGTCATCACGTCGTCCCAGCCGACGACGGCGACGTCGCCGGGGACGCTCGTGCCGCCTTCGCGGAGCCGCTTCATCACAGCGAGGGCGAGCTCGTCGTTGGCGCAGACGAGCGCGTCGGTGGTGAGGTCGCCGGACAGGATCCGGTCGGCGAGGGCGGTGCCGTCGGCCTCGCGCAGGGCGATCCGCACCGGCTCGGCCGGCGCGAGCCCGGCCGCCGCGTGGGCGGCGACGAAGCCGGCATACCGGTCGCGGACGTCAGGACCGGAGTCGGGGTCACCCACGAACCGGACGGTGGTGCGGCCGTGCCCGAGCACGTGGCTGGTGATCTCCTCGGCGCTGTGGGTGTTCTCCGAGGTGACCGTGTCGACGTCGGCACGCGGGTCGCCCGCGATCAGCACCACCGGCTTGGAGCCGTGCAGCGCCGTCACCGTGCTCTCGGGGATCGCCGATGAGCCCAGCATGGCGAGGCCGTCGACGCGGGTGGCGAGCTTGCGCACCGCCTTGGGGAGGTCGTCCTTGCCCTCCGCGAGCATCAGGACGACGCTCTGGCCGAGCTCGGCGGCGCGGGACTCGAAGCCCATCAGGAGCTCGGAGTAGTAGGGACCGGACAGCTCCGGCAGCACGAGCCCGTGGGCCTCGTGGTGGCGGACGGCCAGGCTCCGGGCTGCGGCGAGGGGCACGTACTTGAGCTCTTCTGCGGCGTCGAGGACCCGTTGACGGGTCTTCTCGGAGACGGCCGTGGAACCCTGCAGGACGCGGGAGACGGAGGCGATCGAGACACCAGCACGCTCGGCGACGGAGTAGATCGTCGCCCCGCTCGAGTGCGTCGCACCGGTCGCCACTGGTCTGCCCCTTTCGTCGTTGAAAGCGCTTACATCTGTCACGACCATGCCATGGGTCGGCGACGGGGCGCAAGGGGAAGGGGTCGGACGAGGGACCCTTCGAGGGCCCTGGGAGGTGCTGTCGGAGCCGGTCGGGTCAGCCCGCGAGCAGCACGTCGGCGAGGGTCGCGTCGATCACGAGGCCCTGCACCAGGCCGCCCTCGAGGGCAGCGCGCACGGCCCCTGACTTGGAGGCCCCGGAGACCACCGCGATGACCTCGGCGACGCGCTTGAGGTCGTCAGGGTCCATCGTGATGAGACGGGCAGCGACCTTGGGGCGCAAGGGCTTTCCGTCTGCGTCGAAGAAGATGCCGGCCAGCTCGCCGACGACGCCGTGGGCCGCGAGGTCGCGCTGTTCGACCTCGTCGAGCAGGTCGTGGATGGTCGACTCCCCCGGCTGCCAGGACCCGATGCCGACGACGGCCTTGGTCACCGCCGAGGCCCGCGTCAGGCTGTCCAGGACCGCCGGCTGGCGACGCAACGCGTCGGCGCTCGTTTTGCTGTCCATGACGAACGGTGCATAGAAGACAAATGCCTTTCCGCCGGACACGCGAGCCGCCCGTCGGACGATGTCCACCGCACTGCTGTCGAGGTCGGGGAGGGCGATCGCGCCGGTCAGCTGGACGACGTCGACCCGGGGCAGACCGGTGAGCGCCCCGACCATCGCGTGGACGTTGCGCGACCAGGGCAGGCCGAGCACGTCACCGTCGACCAGCACCTCCGACAGCAGCTCGGCGGCCGCCCGGCCGAGCTGGTGTCGCACGGTGCCCGGGTCGGCGTCTGCGGTGTCGACGACGACGGCGTGCGCCAGCCCGAAGCGCTCCTGGAGCCGCGCCGACAGGTCGACGTCGAGCGAGCCCTGGCGCACGATCTCGATGCGCACCAGCCCCCGCTCCCGGGCGGCCTCCAGCATGCGGGCCACCTTGAACCGGCTGATCCCCAGCTCTTGGGCGATCTCGACCTTCGACTGGTTCTGCAGGTAGTGGCGGCGCGCGACCGCCGCGAGCATCACGAGACCGGCGGGTCCGTCGTCGTCCACGTGCCCATCCTTCCCGTTGACGGGTCCGGGGTGCGCCGACATACTCGGGCGGACTCGTTTGGGCATCATGGCGCTCAGGTGAGCGACCGTCAACCGGTCACGAGCGCGACCAGAACCGTCCCGGAGGCCTCCATGCCCGATGCCCGTCGCACCCTCGTCGCGGGGGTCGACTCCTCCACCCAGTCGACCAAGGTGGTGGTCTGCGACGCCTCAACCGGCGAGATCGTGCGCTCGGGCCGGGCGCCGCACCCCGACGGCACGTCGGTGCACCCCGACCGCTGGTGGGAGGCGTTCTCCATCGCCACCGCGGACGGACTGCTCGACGACGTGGACGCGATCGCGGTCGGGGGGCAGCAGCACGGCATGTGCACCCTCGACGAGGCAGGCGAGGTCGTGCGAGATGCCCTGCTGTGGAACGACACCCGCTCCGCCCAGGCGGCCCGCGACCTCACCGACGAGCTCGGCGGCCCGCAGGAGTGGGTGCGGCGCACCGGTTCCGCGCTGGTGCCCAGCTTCACGGTGACCAAGGTGCGCTGGCTGGCGCAGCACGAGCCGGAGAACGCCGCCCGGGTGCACGACGTGGTCCTCCCCCACGACTGGCTCACGGCGCAGATCCTCAAGCAGGGCAATGGTTTCGAGCGCTATACCACCGACCGGGGAGACGCCTCTGGCACGGGCTACTTCTCCAGCACCGACAACGCCTACCTCCCCGACCTGCAGCAGCTCGCGCTCGGCCGGGTGTTCGGCGTGCCCGACGTGCTGGCGCCCCACGAGGTGGCAGGACGCACCGCAGCAGGCATGGTCGTCGGCCCCGGCACCGGCGACAACGCCGGCGCTGCGCTCGGGCTCGGACTGCGGCCCGGAGACGTCGTCGTGTCGCTCGGCACGAGCGGTGCGGTCTTCGCGGACGCCGACCGCCCGGTGGCCGACCCCAACGGGCTCATCGCGTCGTTCGCGAGCGCGTCCGGAGGTCACCTGCCGCTGATGGCGACCCTCAACGCCGCCCGGGTGCTCACCGCGGCGGCCCAGCTCCTCGGCACCGACCTGGCCGGTCTGGACCGGCTCGCGCTGGCTGCGGCCCCCGGGGCGGGAGGGCTCACGCTGCTGCCCTACCTCGACGGCGAACGCAGTCCGAACCTCCCCGACGCGACGGGCACGCTCGGGGGCCTCACCCGGTCGAACGCCACCCCCGAGAACCTCGCCCGCGCCGCCGTGGAGGGCATGCTGGCCAACCTCGTCGCAGGAGTCTCCGACGTGCGCCGTCTCGGCCTCCCGGTCGAGCGGGTCGTGCTGATCGGTGGCGCCGCCGCGTCCGCCGCCGTCCGGGCCGTCGCGCCGGGGCTGTTCGGTGTGCCCGTCGCGATCCCCGAGCCGGGCGAGTACGTCGGGCTCGGGGCGGCCCGCCAGGCGGCCTGGGTGCTGGCTGGGGACGAGCGGCCTCCGGTGTGGGACGTGCGCTACGAGGCCACTCTCGACCCGCCCGCCGACGACACGGGCTCGGCCGTGCTCGAGCGGTATGCCGCGCTGCTCGGCACCGTCCACCCCTCCTGACGCCGTCGCGCTCCCTCCCCCCGCCCCCACAAGCAACCTTTGCTAGCAAGGCTTGCTCGTTGGTGGACACGTTGCAACCTGTCCGTCAACGAGTTTCCCTTGCTAGCAAAGGTTCCTTCACGGGGGGCTGCACAGGCTCAGGCAGCGGCGGTGACAGGGGGGCGGGCGTCGGCTCCGGTCGCCGGGCGGGGGCTCGAGCGACGAGCGAGGCGTTCCGCGACGACCAGCACCACCAGCGCGCCGAGGCTGAGCGCAGCGCCGTCCCAGATGGTCGAGGCGTAGCCGAGACCCGCCGTGATGGTGAGGCCGCCGAGCCACGCGCCGGCGGCGTTGCCGACGTTGAACGCCGCGATGTTGGCGCCGCTGGCCAGGGTCGGCGCCGAGCCGGCATACGTCATGATCCGCATCTGCAGCCCCGGCACGGTGGCGAACCCGAAAGCGCCCATCAAGACCAGCCCCGCCACCGCCAGCACCGGCGACGAGGCGGTCAGGGCGAAGACACCCATCACGACGGTCAGCGCCGCAAGGACGACGGTGAGGGTGACGGGCACCGAACGGTCGGCAGCGCGACCCCCGGCCCAGTTGCCCGCGAAGAGGCCCAGTCCGAAGAGCACGAGCAGCCACGGCACGGTCGACGCGGCGAAGCCGGAGACCTCGGTGAGGGTGTAGGCGATGTAGGTGAAGGCGCCGAACATCCCGCCGAACCCGAGCACCGTCACGAGCAGCGACAGCCACACCTGGCCCGAGCGGAACGCCCCGAGCTCCCCTCGCAGGCCTGCGTCGTCGGCCGCGACCGGCTGCGAGGGCACCAGGGTCGCCATGCCCACGAGGGCGAGGACCCCGATCACGGTGATCGCCCAGAAGGTGGCGCGCCAGCCGAGCTGCTGGCCGAGGAGGGTGCCGAAGGGGACCCCGAGCACGTTGGCCGTGGTCAGGCCGGCGAACATCATCGCGATGGCGCCGGCCTTCTTCTCCGGGGCCACGAGGTCGGCCGCGACGACCGAGCCGATGCCGAAGAACGCGCCGTGGGTCAGGGCCGCGAGGATACGTCCGAGGAGCATCACCTGGTAGGTCGGTGCGATCGCGCAGACCAGGTTTCCGGCGATGAAGAGGACCATCAGGGCAGTGAGGACGTGCTTGCGGTTGAACCGGGTCACCGCCGCCGTCAGCCCGACCGCCCCGACGGCCACGCTCAGGGCGTAGCCGGAGATCAACCAGCCTGCGGCGGCCTCGTCGACGGCGAAGTCCGCGGCCACCTCGGGGAGCAGCCCCGCGACTACGAACTCGGTGAGGCCGATGCCGAAGCCCCCGATGGCGAGGGCGAGAAGTCCGAGGGGCATGGGGTGCCTTTCGTCTGTGGTGGTGCCGGGCGCGGCGCCCGACGTTTCCCGAGCCGGTATGCCGCGTGTGCAACAACCAGCGCCTGCAGCAAGTTAGTTGCAGGCGCGGCTTATTGCAAATGCGGGTTATGATGGGGCCATGGGAATCGCTGACGACGCCGTCGAGATCCGCGCCCAGGGCTGGCGGACCCTCGCCGCACTCCACGGGCTGATCGAGTCGTCCTTGGAGCGCGAGCTCACGAGCGCCCACGACCTCTCCGTGGTCGAGTTCACCGTCCTCGACGCCCTCTCCCGGCAGGACGGGTGGCACATGCGGATGTCACAGCTGGCCCGCGCGGCGGCGCTGTCGAACAGCGCGACGACCAGGCTCGTCAACCGCCTCGAGGACCGCAAGCTCATCCGGCGGATCCTCTGCGCCGACGACCGTCGGGGGATCTACACCGAGCTCACCCGCTCAGGGGTCAAGCTCCTCGAGGCGGCCCGGCCCACCCACGACCGAGTGCTCGAGGACACCATCCGCGAGGCGGAGCAGACCCCCGAGCTGGCCCCGCTCGTCGACGCCCTGCACCGGCTCCCCGCCGGCGTCGCGGTCTGAGCCTGCTGCCCCTCGCCTTCCGGGGCAGGATGGGCCCCATGAGCTATCCACCGCCCCTCTACGACGGCACCACGGGCGAGGTCAGCGCGACCATCCGCCTGTGCGACGCGGAGCCGGATGTCATCTACCCCAACGGAAACCGGGTGCACTACCTGTCGACCGGCGAGTCCACCGGACGACTCTTCGGGCTCTACCGCTGGGAGTTCGCCGGTCCCCGGTCAGGTCCTGACGCGCACTTCCACAAGACCCTCGCCGAGTCCTTCTACGTGCTCACCGGCGAGGTCACCATCTTCGACGGCCACCGGTGGAACACCACCCGTCCCGGTGACTACGTGCACGTGCCTCCGGGTGGCCTGCACGGCTTTCGCAACGAGTCGGGCCCGGCGTCCATGCTGCTCCACTTCGCGCCCGGCGCGCCCCGCGAGGGCTACTTCGAGGGACTGGCCCGGGCCGCCGCAGGCGAGACGATGACCGACCAGGAGCGCGACGAGTTCATGCGCTACCACGACAACTACTGGGTCGACTGATACTGGGCGGATTGGGCGGACTGAGCGGCCGCTGCGATCTGGAGGCGGACCGCGAGCCGCACGGTCGCGTCGTCGAGGTCGAGACCGGCGAGGTCGGCGATGCGGGCCATCCGGTAACGCATCGTGTTGGGGTGCACGTGGATCGAGTGCGCGGCGCTGGTCGGCGCCCCCGGGTGGTCGAGCCACGCGGCCAGCGTCCGCAGGTAGTCGCTGTGGTGCTCGGCATCATGGGCCCGCAACACCTCGAGCGGCCCGAGCGGGTCGCCGACCAGGGTGCCCGCCGCCCGGGCGATCGTGACCTCGGCCCAGACCTCCTCGTGCGTGACCGACTCGGCGGACCCCGTGGAGCCACCCACGCCGACGACCCGGTCCGTCTCCTGCGCCTCACCGCGCGACCGCTCCAGCTCCGCCGGTCCGTATGCCGTGCGGCCGGCGCGCCCGGACAGCGCCAGCGACTCGTCGCGCGCCCGGGCGACGACCGACTTCAGCCAGCCCCACGTGCCCGGTGACTCTTCCTCGGTGTCGCGCACCACGGCATACGCGCGCCCGTCGAGGTCGGCGAGCAGGGGCTGGTTCCAGGCGTGCCGCCGGCACACCGACTCCCAGACGTCGAGCAGCCGCCCCGGGTCACCCTCGCCGCCCAGGGCCACCACGCGCCACGGGCCGGCGGGGAGCCAGTCGGCGGCGCCGGTGGTGTTGCCGGAGAGCACGCCGCGCAGCCGGTCGGCGGCGACTCGGCGCGACAGGTCGGCCTGGGCACGCAGGCGGAGGAGGTGCAGCGCCACCACCGACGAGGTCTGCACCAGCTCGGCCACGAGGGGGGCCGGTGGACGCTCTTCGACGACCGCCCAGATCGAGCCCAGCCACTCGCCCCCGGCCCGCACCGGGATGACCAGGCGCGCCATGGTGCCGCGCGCCGCGGGCACGAAGACCGGCTCGGCGGAGCGCGCGAGGCGGCGGAAGACCCCCTGGGCGCGGAACGTCGCGAGCACCTCGTCGGGCACCCGTCGGCCGACGATGGTCGAGACCCGGGCGGGGTCGGTGAGGTCCTGGCGCGACGAGTAGGCGAGCACCCGCGACTGGGCGTCCTCGATGGTCACGGGGGCGTCGACCAGTGCCGCCGCCGCGTCAGCGAGCGCGAACAGGTCGTCCTGCACGGGCGCGTCGTCCCGCCGTCCGGGACCGACGGCGGCCCGGTCGATCACGCCTCGGAGCAGCCACACGAGGTGGGCCCACGACGCCTGCTCGGCGAGCTCGACCAGGGCGATCCCGCTGCGCCGTGCCCGGTCGCGGACGGTGCGTCGCCGCGCGATGCCTCGCCGGAGCACGACACCCCCGGCGCCCGCGTCGGCTGCCCGCCGCACGAGGTCGGCCGCCGACTCTGCCGACTCGACACCGACGCCCAGGACGAGGTCACCGGGTTGCCCCACAATCCCCTGGCCCGGCTCGGCGATGGTGAGGTCGTCGACCTCCGCGCCCGGGTGCGGCACCCCCAGGGTCAGCAGCCCCCCGAGGGTGGCGACGAGGTCGGTGACGGCGAGCACCTGCTCAGGGTCCTCCTGCTTGTGCCGTCGGCACAAGTCACGGGGTGGAATTCATGCCGGTGGCCCAAGGCGGCGTACCGGCTGGACTGTCAGGCTCGACGCATGGCTCCCATCACCGCAGCAGGTCTCCCCGTCCCCCAGCGCGTCGCCGTCGTCGGCGCCGGCATGGTCGGTCTGTCCACCGCCTGGTTCCTCCAGGAGCACGGGGTGGAGGTGACCGTCCTCGACCGCGAGGGTGTCGCCGCCGGGTCGTCGTGGGGCAACGCGGGCTGGCTCACCCCCGGCATCGCGACGCCGCTGCCCGAGCCGGCGGTCCTGAAGTACGGCCTGCGCGCGGTGCTGTCGCCGAGCTCGCCGGTCTACGTGCCTCCGAGCGCCGACCCCAAGTTCCTCAAGTTCGTCACCGGGTTCACGAGGAACTCGACGATGAAGCAGTGGAAGAAGGCCATGGGCTCGCTCGTGCCGGTCAACGACCTGTCGCTCGAGAGCTTCGACCTGCTGCGTGACGGCGGCGTGCAGGCCGAGACCCGTGAGGCGAAGTCGTTCCTCGCGTCCTACCGCACCGAAGCCGAGCGCGTGACCCTGCTCGAGGAGATCGAGCACATCCACGCCGCTGGCCAGGACATCGAGTTCGAGGCGCTGTCCGGCGACCAGGCCCGCGCCATCGAGCCGAGCCTGTCCGACGAGATCGGCGCGGCGATCCTGCTCAAGGGCCAGCGGTTCATCGACCCCGGCACCTACGTGCACGCCCTCGCCGACTCCGTGCGGGCCCGCGGCGGCAAGATCATGGACGCCGCCACCGTCGCCGACATCCGCGACACGGGCGCCGGCGTGGTCGTCACCACCGCCGAGGGCTCGGTCGAGGAGTTCGACGCCGCCGCCCTCGCGACCGGTGCCTGGCTCGGCAAGCTGGCTCGTCAGTTCGGCGTGAAGAACGTCGTCCAGGCTGGTCGCGGCTACTCCTTCTCGGTCGCGATCGACCACGTGCCCAACGGCCCGGTCTACTTCCCGGCCCAGCGGGTCGCCTGCACGCCGATCGGTGACCGCCTGCGGGTCGCCGGGATGATGGAGTTCCGCAAGCCCGAGGCCGCGCTCGACCAGCGCCGCATCCAGGCCATCGCCGAGGCCGCCCGCCCGCTGCTGCGCGGCGCCGACCTCGACGACCGCCAGGACGAGTGGGTGGGTTCGCGCCCCTGCACCGTCGACGGCCTGCCGCTCATCGGTGCCACGAAGTCGCCGCGCGTCTTCGCTGCCGGCGGTCACGGCATGTGGGGTATCACCCTCGGGCCGGTCACCGGTCGCCTCCTCGCCGAGACGATGGTCACCGGCAAGCAGGTCGAGCAGCTCACGCCGTTCAACCCCGTGCGCTGACCTCTCGCGCCACCCGCGCAAAACGGGGGTTGCCCGACGAAACGGCCGCTATAGGCCCCGTTTCGTCGAGCAACCCCCGTTTTGCGGTGGTGGCGGCGACCGCGCGCGGGTCGGGGTTGACTGAATACCATAGGGGGGTATGGTGTACTCATGAGCGACATCGAGACCCACCCCGGCTACCACGGCCAGAAGGACAGCCACCTCAAGCGGCTGCGTCGGGTCGAGGGGCAGATCCGCGGGCTGCAGCGGATGGTCGAGGAGGACAAGTACTGCATCGACATCCTCACCCAGGTGTCGGCCGCGACCAAGGCGTTGCAGTCCTTCTCGCTGGAGCTGCTGGAGGAGCACCTCGAGCACTGCGTCGTCGACGCCGCACGCCGTGGCGGCCCCGAGGCCCAGGACAAGGTCCGCGAGGCCTCCGACGCCATTGCCCGGCTCGTCCGGTCCTGACACCCGATCCCGCATTCCGCCAACCGCTGACCCACCACCACGAGGAGCACCCCATGAGCACCCAGACCTTCGACGTCGTCGGCATGACCTGCGGCCACTGCGCCAGCGCTGTCACCGAGGAGCTCAAGGCCCTCGGTGGGGTCAGCGACGTGCAGGTCGCGCTCGTTGCCGGCGGCACGTCTGCCGTCACGGTCGAGGCCTCCCGCGAGCTCAGCCCTGCTGAGGTCGCCGCGGCCCTCGACGAGGCGGGCAACTACAGCCTGGCGCCGTGAACGCCGTCACCCGGGTGGCCGCCTTCGGCGCCGGGGTCGCCGTGGCGTTCGGGGCCGCCTTCGGTGTCGGTCGCGCTGCCGACCTCGGTATGCCGGGGGGCGACCACGCCGCCGACGGCACCACCATGGCCCCGGCTGGCGCCCACGGCCACAGTGGTACCGAGACGACCACGCCCGCAGGACAGGATCACGGCACCGGCGGCCATGGCGACGAGACCGCCACAGCACTCCCGGCCGGGCTCAGCGCCACGGACCAGGGTTACCGGCTCGTCCCGGGCACGACGACGGTCGCACCCTCGACCTCGGCCCGGGTGACGTTCCGGATCATGGGACCGGACGGACACCCCGTCACCGGCTTCACCACCGCGCACGAGAAGAAGCTGCACCTCATCGTCGTGCGCCGCGACCTGTCCGGCTTCCAGCACGTGCACCCGACGATGGCGAGCGACGGCACCTGGTCGATCAACCTCGACCTGAGCAGGCCGGGACAGTGGCGGCTCTTCGCCGACTTCGACCCCGACGGCGACACCGCTGGCCTCGTGCTCGGCACCGACCTCGCCGTCCCCGGTGACTACGTGCCGGTAGCCCTCCCCCCGACCGACCCGACCACGTCGGTCGACGGGTTCTCCCTCCGCACCGTGGGCGCCCTCTCCCCGGCCAACGCCCAGCCGGTGGCGTTCACGATCGCGCGCACCGCTGGTGGTGCGGTCGGCCTGCAGCCCTACCTCGGCGCCGGCGGCCACCTCGTGGTCCTGCGCGAGGGCGACCTGGCCTACGCCCACGCCCACCCCCTCACCCCCGCCAGCGCCCTCGCGGGGGGCGCTGCCGGCCTGGCGTTCCAGGTGGAGACGCCCGGACCGGGGCGCTACCGCATGTTCCTCGACTTCAAGGCCGGGGACGTCGTCCACACCGCCGCGCTCACCGCCGAAGCCGGGAGCATGCCATGACCGACACGCCACAGCTGGGCCCGGTCGTCACCGCCCCCGAGACACCCGCCGGGTCGGTCGAGCTCGTCATCGGTGGCATGACGTGTGCCTCGTGCGCGACGCGGATCGAGAAGAAGCTCAACAAGATCGAAGGCGTGACGGCCACCGTCAACTACGCCACCGAGAAGGCGAAGGTGACCTACCCCGCCACGGTCTCGACCGAGGAGCTGCTCCAGACCGTCGAGCGCACGGGTTACACCGCAACGCTCCCCGTCCTCGACCGCACCGAGGCCGCGACGGCCGACGAGGGCGACCCCACCGCGCTGCTTCGCCACCGGCTGCTGGTCTCGGTCGCACTGGCGGTTCCCGTGGTCGTGCTCGCGATGGTGCCGGCCTGGCAGTTCCGCTACTGGCAGTGGGCCTCCCTCGTCCTCGCGGCCCCCGTGGTGGTGTGGGGTGGCTGGCAGTTCCACCGTGCCGCGTGGACCAACCTGCGGCACGGGCAGACGACCATGGACACCCTCGTCTCGGTCGGCACCCTCGCGGCGTTCGGCTGGTCGCTCTACGCACTGTTCCTCGGCACGGCGGGCGAGCCCGGGATGACGCACCCCTTCCGGTTCACCCTCGAGCGCACCGACGGAGCCGGCAACATCTACCTCGAGGCGGCCGCCGGCGTCACCGCCTTCCTCCTGGCCGGGCGCTACGCCGAGGCCCGGGCCAAGCGCACGTCGGGAGCCGCCCTACGGGCCCTCCTCGAGCTCGGTGCCAAGGACGTCGCGGTGCTGCGGGGCGAGGGCGACGACGCCCGCGAGGAGCGGATCCCGGTGGAGCAGCTCGCCGTCGGCATGCGGTTCGTCGTCCGACCCGGAGAGAAGATCGCCACCGACGGCACCGTGGAGCACGGCTCGTCGGCAGTCGACGCGTCGATGGTGACCGGTGAGTCGGTGCCCGTCGAGGTGGGGCCCGGCGACGCCGTCATCGGCGCCACCGTGAACGCCGGGGGCCGGCTGGTGGTGCGGGCCACGCGGGTCGGGGCCGACACCCAGCTGGCCCAGATGGCCACGCTCGTCGAGGACGCCCAGAACGGCAAGGCGCAGGTCCAGCGGCTCGCCGACCGCGTGTCCGGGGTCTTCGTGCCCGTGGTCATCGTGCTGGCGGCGGCCACCCTCGGCTTCTGGGTGGGCACTGGCGCCGGCTGGACGGCGGCCTTCACCGCTGCCGTGGCCGTGCTGATCATCGCCTGCCCGTGCGCCCTCGGCCTGGCCACGCCCACCGCCCTCATGGTCGGCACCGGGCGCGGGGCCCAGCTCGGCCTGCTCATCCGCGGGCCCGAGGTGCTGGAGTCCACCCGCCGGGTCGACACCGTCGTGCTCGACAAGACCGGCACCGTGACGACCGGCCGGATGTCGCTGGTCGAGGTCGTGCCCGGYAGCGGCCAGGATGCCGCTGAGGTGCTGCGCCTCGCCGGCGCCGTGGAGGACGCCTCCGAACACCCGG